>NZ_JASHKU010000014.1:191610-257788 GCF_030056875.1 Rhodococcus sp. IEGM 1351
CTTGTTCACGGCCGTCCTCGTGACCGGCGCCTTCGGCGCGACCCGCTTCTTCACGGCCGTCTTCTTTACCGGCGACGTTTTTGTCTGAACCTTCTTCGCCTGAGCGTCATGGAAGGCTTGCTCGAGCTCGGCCGAGATCCGGCCCCGGGATGACACCTCGCGCCCCTCCCCGATCGCCCACTCACGAATCTCCCTTGTTGTCTTCCTCGCCGAACCTTCTGAACCCCTCGGTGATACCGCCATGTGTCTCCTTCTTCGCCGGGCAACCGTCGAACGCACACAGTAACGGCAGGCGGCTTCTCCCGGTAATCAGGAAGCTCACCCGAACTGACAATTCACCGTCCCCAGCTCATCGCCGATCTGGGCAGGAAGTCACGGTCCTCTTGAAGCTCCACACTCACGACGCCCCAAGCTTCAGGCAGAACGAGCGCGGCTTACCTTGGCAATTAACAACATTGGTTGGCCGCAGCGACGACAGGCTTTAGAATTGCACTTCAGGTCCGGCGGTATCCATCAGGCCGAGTCACTCCGATCCGGATCAGCGATATCGAGCCGCATCTCTCGGGGCGGAACGCGTATCTGCGTGTTTCCGGAACGAGGCCTGAACCAGACAGCCATCCAATTGTGGGCCAGGAAATCCGGCTTTCGTTTCAGCCGTTCGGGAAATCGGCCAACTCCTGATATTTCTCTGATATTTCTCGAGAGGCCGCTTCCTGGTGGCCGTTGCTGAATACGATCTACGCCATCTGCTCGAAGTGCAAACCCGCCCGCTCAACAGCGTGAAAACCTCCTCACCGAGCACCATGGCATCCCCACGCCCCGGACACCAACGAATTCTTCCCAGAGTTGCTTTGTAGGCTGGTGCAGTGGGCTTGGAGGTTCTTGACGGAAGCGGACTGCCTTCTCCGATGCGAGTCCGGGATCGAGAATCTGCCACCGACCGATCTCGCCGAACGGGAGCAATCACGTGGTCGAGTGTGGACGCGTAGACCGCTGTCTCGCCCTTCGTGGCTAGCTCTTGAATCCGACTTCGACGACGTCGGACGCCGCGCTCTCCGACACAGACCTGATGTGGTGGATACTGCTACTGGCCGGGGCAGCGATCGGGGTTGACACGTGTTTGTCCTCACCGACCTGATTCAGACTCAGGCGGGCTGAGTCAGTAACCATCCACCGCCCGGGAGCCTTTCGCGCAGACAGATATCGCCCGGGGCACGGGTGGAAGAACCGTCCAAGGCCCAGTTCACCCGATCCAGATGACGACCCGATGGATGGCCGATCACAGAATGCCGGTCGACCTGAAGCCCAGACACGCCCCTCGCGCCGCGATGAAGTCGAGGGCCGTCAGTGCTTGGATCGCAACGGCACGGGTGGGGCTGTTTTCTGCTGGCGATGATTTTCCGGCCGAAGCGGGGTCAGTACTTGATATGAGGACACTCGCGATCACCCAGAACATCACCCTCGACGGCTCCATCGAGATGCTCGGCGACTGGTTCGATCCCGCGGACCAGGATCCGCAACTGCGCGAGGCGACCCGCCGGCAGTCCGAGCACGCGGATGCGATGCTGTTGGGTCGGCAGACGTTCGAGGACTTCCGCGGCTACTGGCCCCAACAGACCGACGACCAGACGGGGATCACCGACGAGCTGAACCAGATCCACAAGTACGTCGTCTCCTCGACCATGGCCGACCCCCAATGGCGGAACTCGACCGTGCTCACGGGCGACTGGATCACCCAGGTGCGGGATCTGAAGGGGAAGGAGGGCCGCGATATCGTGGTCACCGGCAGCATCACGCTGACCCACGCCCTGATCGTCTCTGGCCTGGTCGACGAGTACCGGCTGTTCGTGTACCCCGCTGTCCAGGGTCGGGGACGACGTCTGTTCCCCGACGGGTACGAGTTGCCGACGCTGCAGCTGGTGGAGGCCCGCGGCTTCCCGAACGGCGTATCTCTGCTGCGCTACACCATCTGAGGACATCACCCCCAGAGCAACCACCGGACGAACGATCTGCACACTCGATCCCGACGGCGGAACGGGACGAAACTAGCCTTCCCTCCATCCATTCGTGTCGAACCTGTCAACGGCTCGCCCCACAATTGTCGTCGAACCCAGAACAGACCCTGCCCGGCAAGCCCGAAATCGACCGTCCATTCGACGCGCGCAACGGGTGGGCAGCTTCCGGTTCTTCCTGACCGGGCAGCGATAAGAATGGACCGACGCCGTCGCCCGGATGCACGGCTACCAACCCGGCAAGGTGACCCTGACCACCGAACTGCTGCTGGCCCACAAGCATCCCGACGATCACCCGCGCGTCGCCCGAGTCCTGGACCGCCTGCACGACGACACCGGTCAGCTGACGCGCAATCACGGGCGGTGATCGAGCAGGCCGAGGGTGCTCCGATGCTGGTCTCCGGTATCCCCGCCGGGCTGGGTGGCCAACCCGCAGAACCCCGACCGAGTCACGACCGCGGTCGGGCACCGGTCCAGCCGGTCGGGCACTCGACCGGAACCGCTCCCTGAGCCGACGGTTTCCTCGAAAAGCCCGCGGCGAGTCGTATCCCGGACTGCCTAATCTCGACCCGACGGGATACGGCCCGCATCTCCAGGTTAAACCGCCCTCGGACGGACATCAATGGTCGGTTCGGGGCGGTCTTCGCCGTTCAGTCCGGGACCTTCGCGCCGCAGAACGACATCGACCATATCCATTCACAGCATCGGCAAGTCCGATCGTCCGCCGGACCGCACCGACCGGGCGGACGGCAAGGTGCGGGTACCTCGTTCCCACGGCGGGCCGCCACGCTGACGACAAGACCCTCCTTCAGCACCCCGATGTCAGCGCAGAATCGACTCAGAGGCAATGGGATTCAGGTCAGGGGGCCACGGCGTACCCGCTCCCGGCGGCCTTGGCCTGATACATCGCCGCGTCCGCGCGCCGGATCAGCGACTCTCGGGTTCCGTCCGGACCGGCGAGTGCGATGCCGACGCTGGCGGTGAACCGAAGACCGCGCCCGCCCGAACCGGGGCCGACCTGCAATTCGGTGACCCGGGTCGCGACCGTGATGGCGTCCTCGGCCGAGGCGATCTCCGGGCACACGATGAGAAATTCGTCGCCCCCGATCCGGGCCACGGTGTCAGCGGGACGCACCACCGACTCCAGCCGTTCGGCCCACTGGATCAGGGCGTCATCGCCCACCGCATCGCCGAGCCGGTCGTTGAGAATCTTGAACCCGTCGAGGTCGACCAGCAACACCGCAACCCTGAACTCGCTGCCGCGCGCCGCCTCCAATGCCGCATCGATCCGCCGATGTGCCAGGGCCCGGTTCGGTAGCCCGGTCAACACATCGTGCACGCTCTGATACCGCAGCGCCTCCTCCGCCTCGATGCGCCGGACCGCCGCCGCCAGCACCGCGGCCACCGAGCGCAGGAACATCACCTCCCGATCGGAATACTCCCGGGGGCGAGCACTCAACGCGGTCAACACACCCCACACCGACCCGGCGCGGCCGATGGGAACGCACACCCCGGACCGCAATCCGCCGGTCTTCATGACGGCGGTGGAGAATCGGTTCTCTCCGTACCGGTCGGAGCAGACGATGGTCTCGTTGACCGCGGCCGCATATCCCAGTTGGGAATCGGCGGCGAAGGTCTGCGGGGCGGGTGGTTGCCCCCGGTAGGCGAGCACCCGCAATACGCCGCCCGGGTCGCCTGCCCGGGCCACCGCGGCGCAGTTGACACCCATCAACGCAGCCGCCGCGTCCGCCGCGCCCGCGAGTACGTCGTCGAGGTCACCGTCCACGGCGAGCCGACTCAGCTCGGCAAGAGCTTGTTGTTCGCGGGCCCGGTACGCCGCCGCCTCCATCGCCGTGTGCAGGCGTTGTTCGTGCTCCTGCGCCGTCCTCAGGTCCTGGGCGATGCAGGCGATCACCGCCGGGCGATGGTCGTCGGTGTGCTCGACCACGAAGATCGACACGGTCACCGGGATCGGTTCCCCGGTCAGAAAATGCCGGAACTCCGACCTGCCGTCCCACAGGCCCCGCTCGAGCAGGGCCGCTTCCATCTCCGGGGCCTGCACCACCCCGACATCGGTGAAGAACTCCGGCGCCCTGCGCGCCCCGACCGCGGCCTCGTCGGCCAACCCCATCAGGTGCCTCCCAGCGGGGTTGAGATAGCGCAGGCGACCGCTGTCGTAGTCGGAGACGGCGACCAGGTTCTGGGCACGTTCGATCACCATGAGCAAAAGGCGAGCGTCCGTCGCTGCCGATTCCATCCTGGCTGTCCCATCGAGGTGTCGAGGTGTAGAGGTGGTGTTTCAGTTCCGTGGCCCACCAGCGGTGTGTCAGCGAGCAGTGCGAGTGCCAGGTCGGCGATCCTGGGCATACATGGCTTCGATTCTCGCCTTGATTTCGGCGGTGCTCATCGTGCTGGGCCGCCGCAGCGTGCGGGGCGTGGACACGGAGATCGTCGGGTTCGTGGGTGTTGCCATGAGAAGTCTGCCTTCGTCGCTGTTTCTTGGGGGGCGCCGCCGTGAGCGGCCGCGTAGGTGTTGTCAGCAACCACGCACACATGTGATCTGATTCACACGCAATAGTGTTACGTTCTCCGCCACCCGCGTCGACCGACTGCACTCGCACGCCGGACCTCCCCTGGGCGACGGGGCCGCCACTCCCCTGTCCAGGAACCCTGTGGGCTGGGGACGTCGGCGCTCACCCTCCCCCCATCGCCCAGGTCGAGACCGGGTCGGTGTGTCCATCAGCGATGGTGGCACCCCTCGTCGCGATCCCCCGCTACGGGAAGGCCGCAGGGACGTACCGTCAGGCTCTGCCGTCCCGCGACCCGGGCACCGCCCGCGTCGTGGCCGTCTCGGACAACGTCGGAGAAGCGCCGAACTGCCGACCGAGCCGGTCACCTCGATGCTCGCGACGAGACTGCGGATGTGATGCCAGTTACTTTCGAGCGATTCCCTTCAGCATCGAGCGCCGGGTCGCTACCATCGTTAGCACACCCTTTATCACCTCTCGAGAGGCGGCACGGGTGGATCCTCCGGGTTCGTCCCGGTCCCACCGATGTCGAGCCCAGGCATCAACGCACCGACACGCCCTGTGGACGTGGTGCCGCACCGTTTACAGTCCCGGAACCCGGCCTGTCGCTGCCGCTACCCGACTGCTGACTCTCGGGCATCAGGAGTGAAACCGCGATGTGTCGAGGAGTCATGTCGCACAACACTTTCAGACTGCACGGCAGTACGCGCCCGGTCCGACCCGGTTGCTTCCAAGGAGGTCCATCCCACCCACGCCGCCACATCGGCCTGCCCTGCACACACCCTCGGCAACAAGCCCAGGCCCGCCGGCCACACCCACGCGCCGCGCCGCCCTTGCCGACGGATCGGCTCACTGCTCCACTCCGAAAGCGACCATTCCGCTGTGCCTCATCATTTCCACCACCCCCGCGACCGGGACTGGCAACACCGCGCCTCCTGCCGCGGCACCGACACCGAAATGTTCTTCTCCCCCGACGGTGAACGCGGCAACGTCCGCGCCCAGCGTGAGCACGCCGCCAAACAGGTCTGTCACAACTGCCCCGTGCTCGCCGACTGCCGCGCCCATGCCCTCACCGCCACCGAGGCTTATGGCATCTGGGGCGGGTTGTCCGAGAACGAACGCGCCCGCCTCACCCGACGCACCCGCCTCCCGGCCCGACCCCGCGAGTGTGGCGCGCCGCCGGACCCTTTAACCTGGCGGATCCGAACACCCAGAGCGTGAAGGTAGAACAGTCATGGCCACCGACTACGACGCACCACGAGTCACCGAATCCGACGAGTCGACGGACACGTCCCTCGAACAGCTGACCGCCAGCCGGAAGGACACCCAGTCCCCCGCGGTGGACGTCGAGGACACCGACACCGCAGAGTCCTTCGAACTGCCCGGCGCCGACCTGTCCGGCGAAGAACTAGCCGTCCGCGTCATCCCCAGGCAGACGGACGAATTCACCTGCACCACTTGCTTCCTGGTCCACCACCGCAGCCGCCTCGCCGACAGCGAGCAGCGGATCTGCCGAGACTGCACCTGAGAACCGAGATACTTCGCGTGTCTCGGACACTTTCTGAGTGCTCAAAGCTGGGTGCACGCGCACCTCGCATCCCGAAATTCTGAGCTTGATGGCGCTCGCTGAAAATTCTCAGTTCTGCTTACCGAAAGTGCTCACCCGTGTGGCTCCGCCGATGAGGGCGGGTCTCCTTCGATGCTGGTGGTCTCTGACCACGCACCAGCGCCCGCGAAGGAGACCCGCATCTCATGTCGATAGGGGCGGAGGACGTGGAAGTACACGCACTGCACAAGCAGGGTTGGACGATCTCCGCGATCGCCCGACACACTGGACGCAACCGTCGCACCCATCCGCAACTACATCAACGGCGTCACCACGCCCGGCGTCCGCAAACCCCCACGTGAGGACCCGTTCGGGCCGTTCGTCGAGTACGTCACCTGCCGGCTGGCCGAGGATCCGCACCTGTGGGCTCGCACCCTGTGCGACGAGCTCGAAGAGCTCGCGTACCGGTTGTCGTATCCCACGCTGACCCGGCAGATCCGGAACCGCAAACTCCGCCAGGTATGCGAGGCCTGCGCGACGGCCACCGATCGGGCGGACGCGATCATCGGCCATCCGCCGGGCCTGCAGGCGATTTTGCACCGCAATCTGATGCCGCGCCCACCGGTCAGCGATCTGTTCGGCGCCGACGGGCGCCGGTGGCTGTTCCGTCAGGAGCTGCCCGAGGACGAGCATCACGCAATCGGAGCGCTGTTGCGGCAGCTGGACCTTCTCGGCAGCGAACTCGCCACCGCAGACCGCGAGTTGGCGATCGAGGCGTTCGCCGATCCGGTGGTGCGCCACTTGATGACCATCCCCGGAGTCGATGCGGTGGTCGGGTTGTCGGTGGTTGCTGCCGTCGGTGATTTCGGGTGGTTCGCCTCGGCCGAGAAATTGGTGGCCTAGTTGGGTCTGCATCCGAAGATTCGGCAGTCCGGGAATCAGCCGGCCAGTCACGGTCACATCACCAAGTCCGGTCGTGCGCAGACTCGCGGCATGCTGGTCGAGGCGGCGCGGGTTGCCTCCCGCACCAGAACCATTGTGGGCGTTCTACAACCGGATCAAAGCACGGCGCGGACCTCAAGTCGCGGCGGCGGCCCAGATTCCGCGACGTCTTCTGTCGGGAATCAGCTAGACGGGCCGATATCCCTTCTGCACACGCGACACGCTGAAGTCACGTTCGGGCGACCTACGGCTGACCGAACTCGGTGCGGAGACCGAATCGACCGCGCGCCGGTTGCAGTCCCGGCGAACGTGACCAATGGCCCTGCCGTGCCGATCCGGTCCGGGGTGGAATGGAACGGTTCGGGTCGCGTCCGGCGACCACGGCTTCCAGCAGGAGGTCCCCCGATGTTGCGAGGAGCGATTCCCGTCGGCCGGATAGCCGGCATCCGGATCTCGGTGCACTGGTCGCTCATCGCGACACTGGCGCTGCTGGCTTCGCTGCTGTCGCTGTCGATATTGCCCATGCAGCTCGCCGGGCGGCCCACGTCGCATTACTGGATCATCGGCACGGTGACCGCGGCACTGTTCATCCTGACTCTCGTCGCACACGAATTCGCTCACTCCGTGGTCGCACGCCGCCACGGCGTCTCGGTCGACCGGGTGACCCTGTGGTTGCTCGGCGGGATGTCCGAGTTGCGCGACGAACCACCCGATCCGCAGGCAGATCTCCACATCGCCCTCGCCGGACCGATCACCAGCCTGCTCATCGGTGTGACGTCCCTCGTCGTGGCCTTCTCGGTCGAACAGATCACCGGTCCGCTCGTGACCGCTGGCCTCATCTGGCTCGGGACTGCGAACCTGATCCTCGCGATATTCAATCTGCTGCCCGGCGCACCCTTGGACGGCGGCCGGGTGCTCCGTGCCGTCCTGTGGCGTCGCAGCGGCGACCGACTGGCTGCCACCACGTCCGCGGCCCGGAGCGGACGGACCCTCGGACTGGCGCTGATCCTGCTCGGCGGAGCACAGGCAATACTGCTCGGAAGCGTGGGCGGGCTGTGGTTGATGCTGCTCGGGTGGTTTCTCCGCACGGCGGCGAATGTGGAACTGATGACCGCATCGGCACGGCACCGACTCGGGGACCTTCACGTAGCCGACGCGATGACACCCACTCCCCTCGCCGCGGCCGCGGGCGACACCGTCGAAGGATTCCTCGCCACCGCGGCATCGTCGTCCCACCACCGGCTCTTCCCGGTCGTCGACCCGAACATGCACCCCATCGGAGTGATCACCCTGAGTGACCTGGCCCGGACAGCCCCGGCGGCGCGAAGCCGGACAACCATCGGATCACTCGCCCGGCCCCTGCCCGACGCCGACATCGTGACGAGTGATGCCCTGCTGGCGGACGTGGCCACGGCGGTACTGCTCCGACCGGGTCTGGATCTGATCGCAGTCGTCGACGGTGGGCAGCGCCTGACGGGTATCGTCACGGCCACCGATCTCGTGCGGGTGTGCGACCGGACCGCGCTCGGACTTCCCCTCCGCCACCACCCGACGACCCCCGGCAACGGCGGCGGACTCGACTGAACGTGGCGGGCAGCGGATCATTCACCTCGCCCCGGAACAGACCAACGGACGGTTCACCACCGCCACATGACGGCACTACGCTCCGCCGGTCCGCGTCCCCGCCCTCACTCCTCGAGCAGCCCGCCAAGGTGAGGACCTTCTCCCCTACGGCGCCATCACAGCAGCGGCGACGATGGTGGGGACTCGATGATCCGCGTAATCCGGGACCTGCTGCCGTGGGGGCGATCGGCAAGCGGTTTGCCTGGGCAGGCGCCTGACCCTTCGCACCACGGAGCAGTTTCGGGAGAACACGACCAACCGAGCCGAGGAGGCGGCGTGGACGGCGACCGCACAGCACAGACGGCCACCCGCAGTGGCCTGAAGAGTTCCGAAGCGGCCGCGCGCCTGCGCCGGGACGGCCCGAATCAGCTCCCAGCACCGAGCCGAGTGCCCTGGTGGCGAAGGCTGTTCGCCCAGTTGACACATTTCTTCGCGCTGTTGTTGTGGTTCGCGGCCGTTCTCGCCCTCGTAGCGGGAATGCCCGAACTCGGCATCGCCATCGTCGTGGTGATCGTCGTCAACGGACTGTTCGCCTTCGCTCAGCAGGAGCGGGCCGAAAAAGCCGCCGACAAGCTCGGGGAACTGCTCCCGACCTCGATCGTCGTGCGACGCGACGGTGAACTGAGCCCCGTGCACACCCGCGATCTCGTGGTCGGTGACGTGGTCGCGCTCGGTGGCGGGGACCGGGTCCCGGCGGATCTCACCCTGGTCGTGTCGGAGCGGTGCTCGTTCGACGAGTCGACACTCACGGGTGAGAGCGAGCCGGTGTTCCGGGCGACGGGCACCCCAGTCCTCGCGGGCACGTTCGTGGTCGAGGGCGAGGCCGAGGGCGTCGTGACGGCGACCGGGCCCGTACCCGTCTCGCCGGGATCGCCGCGCTGACCACCTCCGTCCGTCGTCCGCCCGGCCAGCTCGACAAGGAGATCCAGCGGATCGTACGCACGCTCGCGTTCGTCTCCGTCGGTGTCGGTGCCGTCTTCTTCGCGGTGTCGTTGCTCGTGGGCATCTCCTGGACGAATGCCTTCCTCTTCGCCGTGGGCATCACGGTCGCGCTGGTGCCGGAGGGCCTGCTCCCGACCGTGACGCTGTCCCTCGCGATGGGAGCCCAGCGCATGGCACGCAGTGACGCACTCGTCCGGAACCTCGAGGCCGTCGAGACACTCGGCGCCACCACCTTCATCTGCACAGACAAGACAGGGACTCTCACCCAGAACCAGATGAACGTCGTCGAAGTGTGGACTGCGGACGGGTCCGTGTCGGTCCACGGTGAGGGATACGAACCGACAGGTTCGGTGGCGGGCGCGCCGTCGGCCATCGCTCGAGCCGCGGAAGCCGGGAGGGCCGGAGTCGCGGCCTCGAAAGGACGGATCGTCCACAAGGACGGCGAGTGGCACCCCGTCGGTGATCCGATGGAGGCGGCGATCGCGGCCTTCGCGGCGCGTCTCTTATCGCCGGATTCACCGGTGCCGGCAGAGGAGGTGGTCAGACGTTTCGGTTTCGACCCGCGACGACGGCGTGAATCGGTGATCGTGCGCGGGCAGCTGTTCCTCAAAGGAGCGCCCGACGCTGTGCTTCCCCGCTGCGCCGCCGGAAGGGCGTTGCTCGTCCAGGCCCACTCCGCGGTCGAGGACATGGCCTCCCGAGGCCTACGGGTGCTTGCGGTGGCCCGCCGTGAACTCGACGACCCCGGCTCCGACGCCTCGCCCGACCTCATCGAGCGCGATCTGGAATTGCTGGGGTTGCTCGGTTTGGAAGATCCGCCGCGCACGACCGTGCCCCGGGCACTTGCGGCGGCGCGCAGCGCCGGCATCCGAGTCGCGATGCTGACCGGCGATCATCCGTCGACGGCGCACGCCATCGCCCGCGAGATCGGCCTGCTCGGCCCCGACGACATGGTTGTCCAGGGCGCGGACCTGCCCGCGGACGATCAGATCCTCGGCGCCCTCCTCGATCGCGACGGGATAGTCGTCAGCCGGGTGTCTCCGGAACAGAAACTTCGCGTCGCCAAGGCTCTGCAGGCCCGTGGACACATCGTGGCGATGACCGGGGACGGAGTCAACGACGGTCCGGCATTACGTCAGGCCGACATCGGGGTGGCGATGGGCCGGGGCGGAACCGACGTCGCCCGCGAAGCCGCGGATCTCGTGCTACTCGACGATGATTTCGCCACCATCATGACCGCAGTCGAACAGGGACGTGCCACATACGCCAACATCCGCCGGTTCCTCACCTACCATCTGACCGACAACGTGGCGGAGTTGACGCCATTCGCCTTGTGGGGGTTGTCCGGTGGCCTGTTCCCGCTGGCATTGAGCGTGCTGCAGATCCTGTGCATCGACATCGGAACGGACCTCCTACCCGCCCTCGCATTAGGCGGCGAAGCGCCCAGTAAGGGGGTCCTCGAACGGCCACCGGAACGCCGGCATCTGGTGGACACGTCGTTGTTCACCAGGGTCTTCGGTGTTCTCGGTCCCACCGAGGCGCTGGTGGAGATGACGGCGTTTCTCGTTGCCCTCATGGTGGCAGGGTGGCGGCCGGGCGGCGAGTTCCCCACCGGCTCTGCATTACTGGCCGCGTCGGGGGCCGCGTTCACGGCGGTGGTGCTGGGACAGATCGGGACCGCGTTCGCGTGCCGGAGCACCAGCCGACCGCCGTGGGCGATGGGGTGGACGACCAATCGACTGCTTCTGTGGGCGGTCCTCGCCGAGCTCGGCACACTGGCGTTCTTCCTGCTCGTCACTCCCGTCGCGGACCTTCTGGGGCACACGGTGCCGCCCACAGAAGGGTTCGTCGTCGCGGTCCTGGCCATTCCGGCAGTGCTCCTCGCCGACTACACCCACAAGCGAGTGCGGCAGCGTCGTAAGGCCGTCGGTGCTCGGCCGGTGGCCTAGCCGGTCACGCCGGTGAGAGAGCCGCGCCTACCCGACGGCCTCTTCGCCCTTGGAATCGACCTCCGTCGCCCACTGCGATTCGGGTTCGGCGTTCAGAGGCTTCCTTTCCGGATGACTCGACCTGCGTTTCCGTCCTGGGGAATCCCGGGTATCTGCGGGTGCAAATCCTGGTGTGAGATCAGTTCGAGGTCGAAATGCACCGTTGCTCCGTCGTGGTGCAGTGCGTCGGTCCAGCCCTGTTCGGTGATGACCGCGAGCATGAGGGTGTTCTCCGCGAGGATTTCCGCGGTCAGGTGTGCCACACCGTGAAGGTAGGCGGCCGTTCCCAATTCCCGCACCAGCTGTGTGCCGATGCCGTGCCGTTGTTCGTGGCCGGTGACCGCGAGTGCGATCTCGGCGCCGATGTTTCCGGGGGTGGTGTCGGTGACGACGTAGTTGGCGACGCCGACAAGGTGATCATCTTCGAAGGCGCCGAGGGACAGGTGCGCGTAGTCCTGCCGACAGATCTGTGAAGCGAACTCGCCGAGATGTTTCGGCCGCGGAGCGAAGAAACGCAGATAGGCATCCTCGTCGGACAGCTGCTCGTGCAGCTGCACCACCGCGTCACAATCGCCTGGGCCGAGCGCGCGGGTGGTGACACCGGGGATCGCGGTGTCGGTCGCGGACGCGGGCACCACCCTGGCTTGCGCGGTCGGCCGGCGCGCCCGGCCGGGTTCGCCGAGTGGCGGCCGGGGTGGGCAGACCATCGTCGGGCACCGGCAGTGGTGGAACAGGTACGGGCTCACCGATTCACCGGCCCCAGCCGCTACTGCGCGCCGTCGCCCGTGGGTTCCGATGACCACCAGTTGCGCGCCCACTGCGCGTTCGCTCAACGCCTCCCGCGGCTGGCCGGGCACCACGGATGCGGTGACAGCGACGCCCGGGAACGCCGCCCGTGCCGCGGACAGGATGCCCTCGAGGGTGTCCAGACCTGTGGCCTGCTCGGGTGCCGGC
The DNA here is from genome assembly GCF_030056875.1 of Rhodococcus sp. IEGM 1351. Lineage (NCBI taxonomy): Bacteria > Bacillati > Actinomycetota > Actinomycetes > Mycobacteriales > Nocardiaceae > Rhodococcus > Rhodococcus sp. IEGM 1351. Next base: position 204,146 of record NZ_JASHKU010000014.1, read on the forward strand.
GCGGTGGGCTGGGAGTGTACGGCGATCAGTGGGGCACCGAACAGGTCCGCGTATTCGAACGCCACCATGGCGGCTTCGGCGCTGTCGGTGTCGCGGTCGACACCGAGGACCACGGGCCGCTGGTCGGGAACCTGCCCCGGCTGCCCCCGCCAGATGATGATCGGGCACGCGGTGTGTTCGGTGACGGTGCCGGCCCGCGAGGTCGCCGCCAGCACGTCGGTGCTTCCGGCGTCGGGGTGCCCGAGTACCACCAGCCGCGCGTCCTGGCCTGCGGTGGCCAGTGCTCGCGTGGTGGTCGGGTCGATGCATTTGCTGCTGGCTTCCTCGATCAGCGCACCACTCACGTCGAGATCGGGGAACCGCCGGTGGACGACCGCGATCGCATCGTCGACGACTGCGGTCGCCCTCGTATACGGTGCCCCGGCGGCCGGGTGGTGGGTGATGTCCGTCCAGGTGTGGTCGGCACCCTGAACGATGTGGACGATGCGTAGCGGGCAGTGCAGGCGGGCGGCCAGGGCGGCGGACCACAGTGCGGCGTCGCGCCCGATGGGTGGTTGGTCCACGGTGACCACGATCGGGGCTTGTTCGTGTGCAAGCATGAGTCTTCCTCATGATTCGGCCGGCTGCGACGTCCCCCGTCATCGTCTCCGCCGCCACGCATGTGCGCGATGGGCGGTGCCGTGCTCGACTTCAACCTCGTTGATCAAGCAGTGTGGCGGGACTGCACCCCGAGGGCGTGCACGTTGCGGGCTTGCGGTTGGTTCGTCGTGATTCCGTCGATCTCGTAGACCACCACCTCACCGTCGTGGAGGGTGCCGAAGCCGTCTCCGGCGATCGCCGAGAAGTGCACGAAGACGGCCGCCGCCGTCATCGGGCGTGATGAAACCGAACCCCTGCTCAGGGTTGAACCAGTGGACGACTCCGTGTTCGCGCGTCGGGGGAACGACCGCGCAGGGCCGCTGGTCATGATGATCGCCGAAGGAGGTCGGTTCCCACCGCGATGGCGGCCAGGCCCAGTACACACACCACCGCCCCGACGACAACGTTGGACCAGATCATCGCGGTGCCGGTGGTCACACCGGTGACGAGCCAGGGGGATACGACCAACCAGATCCCGAGCACCGGCGCGACAAAGGTCATGCCGTGGGTGCGGCCGTAGGCCGACCCGAACGCGGCCGCCAACAGCGCGACCGCGAGACCGGCGATCAGGTTCGACATGGTGAGCGAACTCTGGTCGGCGAAGCCGATGATCCAGGCGGACGCCGCGCCGTACAGTCCGGACAGCAACATCAGCCCGTCGGCGACCTGGGCGGTGGGCTGTTCGGCCGCCTGGTCGTAGCGTTGGCGCAACGCGACGATGTCCGGATGGGTGTGGATCGGGATGTGTGTCGAGGACGACATTGTTCTCAACTCCTACTGGGCGGCGGGGAGGGCCCGCACGGGCCTCCCCGCCACGGGTTCATTGACTCGGGAGGGCTTTCGGGGCGCAGATGGCTTCGACGAATGCGCCGACGGCGTGTTCGGGCAGGTGCCGGGCGATGTCGGCTTCACTGATCATGCCGACCAGCCGGTGCTCGTCGAGGACGGGCAGGCGGCGGATCTGGTGTTCTTCCATCACGGTGACGACCTGTTCGACGCTCGCGCTGGAATCGACGTGGTAGGTGCTGCCCTGTGCGAGATCACCCGCGGTCATCGTGTTGGGATCTGTGCCGGCGGCAACGCATTTGAGGACGATGTCCCGGTCGGTGATGATGCCGTGGAGGCGGTCGTCGTCACCGCAGATCGGCAGCGCCCCGACGTCCAACTCCCGCATGCGTTGCGCGGCGGTGGTGAGGGTGTCGTGTTCGCCGATGCAGGTTGCACCGGTGTGCATGATGTCACGTGCTGTGGTCATGAGTGGTGATCTCCAAAAGTCGTTGTCAAAGAATGGAATTCATCCGAGGAAGCCTGATTCTGTCAGCGGTGTCGGGGTCCGGTGACCGCGCTCGACAGCAGGTAGCAGCCCAGCACGACGGTGGCCAGCGAGGCGACCGCGAACGCGAACGCGATGGTGCTCCAGGCCGCGAGCGCGGCAAGCACGAGCCACAGGGCCGCGACGATCGGGATGATCGTCTTGGGCATGCTGTCCTCGATATGCGGGGTCACCCACCGGGACCGGGGCGATGGTGGTGGTGATCAGCCTGGTCCCGAGTTGCCGACCGCGCGTCAGTTGTGGCCGTTACCGGCGGCGGCCGTCTTCGTGATTTCGATGTGCTTTTCCGGGGTCGGGGATTCGGTGACCGGCATCGTCACGGTGAGGATGCCGTCGGTGTAGGACGCGTCGATGTCGTCTTCCTTCGCCCCGGCCGGCAACGGCATCGACCGGTAGAAGCTGCCGTAGTGGAATTCCGACCGGGTGCCTTCCTTGTGTTGTTCGGTGCGTTCGGCCTTGATCGTCAACTGCCCGTCCCGGACGCTGATGTCGACGTCCTTGGCGGGGTCGATCCCGGGCAGTTCGGCGCGCAACGTGTACCGGCCTTCGTCGAGGTGTTCCTCGACGCGGATCATGTGACCCTCGAGGGACGTCCACGGGGGCATCGACTCGAATCGGGCCATCAGATCCGACCAATCCGGCAATGCCGGCCACGACGATTGGCTGGGACGGCGGGGGGACAAAATACTCATGGCTGACTCCAGAAACTGGGAGGTGGTTGTTTGACCTTTCCGAGTCCACTCCCCCTCGGGATCTGGCAGTAGGGCCAACGGTCCTTACCTCGAGAACTTCCCCGGGACGGCGACCATCCTGGCCCGGGGCATGCTCGACGGCGGGCCGGGGTTGTCGAGGTCTACCGATCCGCAGCGCGAGCGCGCAGGATCAACTCATGGGCTTGTTCGAAGTGTGCGCCAACATCGACCCCACACACACCGTCCTCATCGTCCGTGACTCCTCCGGGGAGGTGGTGCACCGCATCGAGAAGCCGCCGCGATGGGGTCTGCTGCCGGAAGGATCCATCGATTTCGCCGCATTGGAGTCGGCATTGCTCACGTTGGGATACCACCGGGCCCCGGACGCGGATTGGGTCACCGGCCATTGGTCAGCCCACACCCTCGCCGAACCCGCGCCGGGCAGCCGTTCTCCCGATAGCCCCCGCTGATCCGAGGCGCGCGAGGAGCCACGGGTGACCGTCGACACCGGTCGCCGGAAGTTGGCGAGCGATCGCGACGGTACACGCAGCGAGGACTGGGAACACCGCCTGCTTCCAGACTGCGATGGCCCACAAGTGAACTCCTCCACTCACCATGCACAGGACACCCTCGCACCGAACAGGACGGATACCCCGTTCATTCGCTCGTGCCGAGCAGGCGCCAAGACCCGAACCGCGGTCCACACAGGCGTTATCGCCGAAGGGATTGGCCGCCTTGCGGCAGGAATGCCGGGTACTCCCCCTCTACGGCGAGGTGTCTGTCGGCATTCGCAGCGACCACACGCGATGTTCGCAATGTCTCTTCTAGTTGACGGTGGGTGCGGCTGTGGCCGGGTAGGGCGACGAAGTCGTCGACGGGTTGCCGTCCCTCGTGTCGATGTTCGACTGCCCCATGACCGGTTGGGTGAGGGGTGCGGCGGCGGCCGTTTCGCGGGACAGGAACGCCGCTACTTCGCCGATCGCACTCATCAGCGGGGCCGGGAACACCACCGTGGTGTTCTTCTCGACCCCGAGCTCGAGAAGGGTCTGCAGATTGCGCAACTGCAGGGCGAGGGGGTGGGCCATCATCGTGTCCGATGCTTCGCCGAGCGCCGCTGCCGCCCGCGCTTCCCCTTCGGCGGCAATGATCTTCGCTCTCTTCTCCCGTTCGGCCTCGGCCTCGCGGGCCATCGCCCGTTTCATGGTGTCGGGCAACTGAATGTCCTTGAGCTCGACAAGAGTGACTTCGACGCCCCACTCGAGGGTGGTGGTATCGAGGATCTGCCGGATGCTTCCGTTGATGACCGCGGTGTCGGACAGTGCCTCGTCGAGAGAATGCTGCCCAACGACGTTCCGCAGCGTGGTCTGGGCGATCTGGTTGATGGCGCTGTCGACGTTCTCGATCACGACCACCGATTTCCTCGCGTCGACGACCCGGAAGTACGCGACCGCAGCGATGTCGACACTGACATTGTCCCGGGTAATGATGCCCTGGGACTGAATCGGCATGGTCACGATCCGCATCGAGACCTTCGTGAGGTTGTCGACGACCGGGATGATCAGCCTCAAGCCGGGATCGTGGACGGCAATGATCTTCCCGAGCCGGAAGTGCACCCCTTTCTCATACTGCTTCACCACACGTATCGAGGCCGACAGCAGTAAGGCCACAACGACGACGATGGCGACAATGACGATGGTGGCTGTCACGACGACTCCAACCTCTCCCGGAACGATGCTGTCTTCCAGTGAACCCGTCAGTGGCCGGGGACATCAGGGTCCATCGTCACCAACAGCCGACGATCTTCGGCACGGCACTGCCTGGCCGCCATCACCCGCGGTGCGCAGAGGGCACCTCGCGCTCCGAACTTGATTCGATATCCGGCCACGCCTGGCGGTCTGGGCGTCCGGCACATTCAGCCCCGTCGTGCGACCGGACCCTGCGATGCTGACTTCATGCTCCCGGAATCGGGACTTTGGGTTGCGTTCCGGACTTCACCGCCGGACGTGGTTGCCCGTCGAGTCCTGCCTACCGGTGAGGTGATGCGTTCTCGTGAAGGACCAAGGTCCCACCGGTTGGTAACGGCTGGCCCTGTCGAGGGTGAGGGATCGGGCGCAGGGTGGTGAACAACCTGGGTAGGAGGTGGCTCCCGATGCCGTTTCTCGATCGCCGCGACGCAGGACGTCGGTTGGCCGGGCGACTCCAGGCCTTTCGCGACGAGAACACCGTGGTTCTCGGTTTGCCGCGAGGTGGTGTTCCCGTTGCCTACGAAGTGGCCCGCGCGCTGGACGCCCCTCTCGACGTGATCGTCGTACGCAAGCTCGGGGTTCCCTACCAGCCCGAGTTCGCCTTCGGCGCGATCGGCGAGGACGGGGTGCGCGTGCTCAACGACGACGTTGTTCGCATGGCGCACGTCACCGCCGAGGAGCTCACGATGGTGGAGCAAACCCAGCGGGCCGAGCTGCAACGCAGAAGCGCACGATTTAGGCGCGCGCGCCCACGGGTTCCGCTGACCGGGCGGACCGCGGTCATCATCGACGACGGGATGGCGACCGGCGCCACCGCCCGCGCGGGATGCCATGTGGCCCGGGCACACGGCGCGGCGCGGGTGGTGCTGGCCGTTCCGGTGGGATCTCGCGAGGCGATCCACGACCTGGCCGGAGAAGCCGACGAGGTGATCTCGCTGGAGGCTCCGACGTGGTTCGACGCCGTCGGGCAGTGGTACGTCCATTTCGGGCAAACCTCCGACGACGAGGTCTGCGACCTGTTACGCCGCGCCGCCGAACGCGTCCCGGAACCGGTTCCGCCACCGGCAGCCGACCCCCTGCTGCGAGACGAGGAGGTAACGGTTCGGGCCGGGCAAGTGTCGCTGACCGGGCACCTCACCGTCCCCGAGAATCCGGTCGGCATCGTCGTGTTCGCACACGGCAGCGGTAGTAGCCGACACAGCCCGCGCAACCGCTACGTCGCCTCGGTGCTCAACCGGGCCGGGCTGGGTACCCTGCTGTTCGACCTGCTCACCGCGGAAGAGGAAACCCACCGGGCCAGGGTCTTCGACATCGAGCTGCTCGCGCAGCGGCTGGTCGCGGTGACCCGGTGGTTGGGCACCCAAGCGGAAGTGAACGATCTCCGGATCGGCTACTTCGGGGCGAGCACCGGCGCCGGCGCGGCACTCCGGGCCGCGACCGACCCACAGGTCGACGTCGCCGCCGTCGTCTCCCGCGGCGGCAGGCCCGACCTCGCCGGCGACGAGCTGGCCGCCGTGCGCGCACCGACACTGCTCATCGTGGGCGGAAGTGACGACGTCGTGCTGGAACTCAACCGGCGGGCGCAGGCGGCCCTGACATGCGAGAGCGCGCTTGCGGTGGTGCCCGGCGCCACCCACCTGTTCGAGGAGCCGGGCACCCTCGAACAGGTCGCCGTCCTCGCCCGCGACTGGTTCGCCGAGCACCTGGCGCCGACCCGATCGGACGAGCAAACCGGGTCCGGGACCCGATGACTCTTGACATTGACTCCGGTACGGCCAACCGCCCGCTCGCGGACGTCGCGCTCGAGGGCTGGACATGCGCTACGTTCCGGCCACCGACATCGTGGCGCAACGGGACACTGCGTCGCCGCGGCAACTGTGTTCACTCGCGCCTCTGCCGGCCGAGGCAATCGCCCGCCTGCACAGTGACGGGCAGCGGGACAACCTCCTCCACCGCACGTGACGAGGTGGTCCCATGATGGATGACCGGTGACGACCTCCGGGCAGGACGAGGACCTGCTGCTCGCGGTTGTCCGGGATCTCGTGGCCGAACGGCGCACCGTCGATCGTGCGGCGCTCGCGACGCTCGACAGCGAGTTCGATCATGACCTCGGGCTGGACAGCCTCGGTGTCACCGAATTGCTCGCCCGTACCGAAGATGCGTTCGGGGTGAGCCTGGACCGCGGCGTCCTCGCCACCGTAGAGACGCCCCGTGATCTTATGACCGCCGTGCGCCGCGCCCCGTCGCGGAGCCGTCTGCCGTCGATACCCGTGCGGCACCCCGCGCCACCGCCGATCGCGCGGACTCCGGACGCGACCGCCACCCTCACCGAGGCGCTGTCGTGGCATGCCCGCACCCACCCCGATCGCGTACACCTGCGCATCCTTTCCGGCGGGACGGAAGACGCGGGAACACAGGACGAGGTCGGCTACGGCGAGCTGCAGTCTGCCGCCGCCACCGTGTCCGCCGCCCTACTCGCGCGCGACCTCCGGCCCGGCGACCGGGCAGCCATCATGCTGCCCACAGGCCGGGACTACTTCACCACCTTCCTCGGCGTGCTTCTGGCCGGCGGCGTCCCGGTACCGGTCTACCCGCCTGCCCGTCCGTCGCAACTCGCCGAGCACCTGCGCCGCCAGGTCCACATCCTCGGCAACGCGCAGGCCCGCATGCTGGTCACCGATCCGGAAGCCACGCGCCTGGCCCGGCTGGTACGCGGCCAGGTGGAGTCAGTGCGCCACGTCCTCACCCCGAACGAACTGACCGGCTACGGGGAAGCGGCCGGCGCGGTCCGGGGCGCCGATGACATCGCTCTGTTGCAGTACACCTCGGGCAGCACCGGCGACCCCAAGGGGGTGACCCTGACCCACGCGAACCTCCTGTCCAACATCCGGGCGATGGGCACGGCGACGGGAGTCTCCACTTCGGACGTCTTCGTCAGCTGGCTGCCGCTGTACCACGATATGGGCCTGATCGGTGCGTGGCTGTCCAGCCTGTACTTCGGTGTGCCGCTGGCGGTGATGTCGCCGCTGGAGTTCCTGGCCCGGCCCGCGCGGTGGCTATGGGCCATCGATGCCCACCTCGGCACGCTGTCCGCGGCCCCGAACTTCGCCTTCGAGCTGTGCATGCGCAAAATCACCGACGCGGAGCTCGGCGGGCTCGACCTCAGCTCGTTGCGGATGGTGTTCAACGGCGCCGAACCGGTGAGCGCGGATACCGTGACCAGGTTCGCCGAGCGATTCGCCGCCTACGGCTTACGCCGCCAGGCCCAGGCCCCGGTCTACGGACTGGCGGAGGCGTGCGTCGGCCTCACTCTCCCCCCGGTGGGGCGCGGTCCGGTCGTGGACCGTGTCGACCGCGAGCGTTTCCTGCGCACCGGACGGGCGATACGGGCCGCCGATGCCGACCTGGATCCGCTCCGATTCGTCGGCTGCGGCCAGGCGATTCCCAATCATCAGATCCGCGTCGTCGACTCGGCGGGAAATGTGCTCGGCGACCGGCGCGAGGGCAGGATCGAGTTCCGCGGACCCTCGGCCACCACGGGATACTTCCGCAACCCGCGGGCCACCAAGGCGCTGCTGCGGCACGGATGGCTCGACACCGGCGATCTCGGCTATCTCGACGGTGGAGAACTCTACGTGACCGGCCGGATCAAAGACCTCATCATCCGGGCAGGCCGGAACCTGCACCCGGAAGAGCTCGAGCGGGCGGTGGGCGATATCCCTGGTATCAGGAAGGGGTGCGTCGTCGTCTTCGCGACATCCGGGCACCCCGGCGGCACCGAACGCCTGGTGGTGCTCGCCGAAACGCGGCAGACCGCGGATGCCACGCTCACCGGACTGCGAGAACGCATCATCGGGATCAGCATCGACCTGCTCGGCACACCACCGGACGACATCGTGCTCGCACCACCCGGTACCGTGCCGAAAGACCTCCAGCGGCAAACTCCGGCGCGCCGCCACCCGTCACCACTACGCGCAGGGAGACGTGCGGGCTCGTCCCCGCCCGGTGTGGTGGCAGCTGGCCAGATTCGGGGCACGGGGTGTGCTCCCTCGCCTACGGCGCGCCGGTGCGATCACCTTGACCGGGGCGTACGCCCTGTGGTGCTGGTCGGTGGTCGTCGCGGTGGGCGTGCCGACCCTGATCGCCGTGGCTCTCGTTCCCGGCCTCGGCGCCCGCAGGGTTGTCGTGCACGCGGCCGCCCGCAGCCTCGCCCGGCTCACCGGCACCCCGGTGACCGCGAACGGAGTCGACCGGCTCGCGCAGATGACGTCTTGTGTCGTGGTCGCCAACCACGCCAGCTTCCTCGACGGCATTGCGATGTCCACTATCCTTCCCCACCACTTCACCTTCGTGGCAGGTGAAGTCTTCGAGCACAAACCGCTGGTCGGCTTCCTGCTGAGGCGGATCGGCACTCGATTCGTCGAGCGGACCGAGCGCGAACAGAGCGTGGCCGACACCGGTCACCTCGAGGAAGCGGCCGCTGGTGGCGAACCTCTGGTGGTATTCCCCGAAGGCAGCCTCTCTCCGGTGCCGGGCCTGCGCCCCTTCCACATGGGGGCCTTCGTGATCGCCGCTCGAGCCGGTCTTCCCGTCGTGCCGGTCGCGATCTCGGGCACCCGCGCGATGATGTGGCCCGACCGAGGCACGATCATCCACCGTGGAGCCATCCACCTCGCTGTTGCCGAGCCGATCCTCCCTGTCGGGAACGATTGGACCGCCGCCACAGTGCTCGAACGAAAGGCACACGCCGCGATAGCCGCACACTGTGGGGAACCCGACATCGGCCGGTGACCCACCACCACGACGGCAAGCCCTCCGACCTTCCCGGGCGAGGACTTCGGACTCTAGAGCGAGCCCCGATGATCGCCACACGTTGACTGCAAGCACGGCCCGGCCCCGGTGTGCGCAACTGAGCACAACTTGCGCCAGCACCTCCTCATGTCGGCGCACCGGACTGAACGGTGAAAGGCGACGATCATGCACAGTACCGAAGCGGTGCAGATGGTCGACTTCGAACGGCGATGGTACCGCCACCGCGGTGGACCCGCCGACGACATCCGAACCGGGTTCGGGCTGCCCGCGACCACGTTCTTCCGGCGCCTCGAGGATCTTCTCGAAACCGACCCACCCGACACCATCACCCAGTCCGAGGCTTCGGAGATGCTGCGAGTATGCCGACGCCGACTCTGGCTCAACGAGTGATCCCTGTACGGCCCAGGCACAACCTCTGGCATCGCCGTCTCCGCGTCGGTCTTCTCGGCAGGTGCTGCGTCTCGGCGACGAGGGTCGACAGCGAGCCCAGGAAGATCTTGCGGCGACGCCGCCGGAACGGACCCGATACAGCGTCTCGGGCGCGGAGTCGGCGGCGCTCGCGTTTCGTGGTGCGCCGACGGGGATCAGGTGGGTGAGGACGAGGTCCGAGGCGGTGACGGTGTGGGTGGGCCAAGGGCTCTGACCACTTCCCTTCGTCACGATAGGCAGGCCGGCGGTAACGAAACTTCACGTTCGCGTGGTTTGCGTTCTCTGTGTGCGGTCGACAACGAGGAGCTTCGTACGCGGACTACACCGTTCTTCCGCCAGGGTCTGTGCCATGCTTGCGACCCAACTCGGCGATCTGACCAGTGAACTCCGGATCGAACAGTAAGAAGCTCAGTAAGTCGCCGCGGTCCTCGTGATCCCCACCCACCAGCCGCGCGATCACGGATGGTGTCGGGTTGCGCAGGAACCTGCGCAACGCGGAACGGCCACCCGTCACCTCCTCCGCGATCTCGCCGATGCGTCCTGCCTGTTCGAGCGGTGGGCCGGCGAAGTCGATGCCGATGGGACGGTCGGCGGGCGAGACCGCCAGGCCCTGCGCGACCAATGCGTTACGAAACTCGAGTTCATGCAGATCCTCGATCATGCGATATCCGAGCATCGCTCGCAGTGCCAGCGCGGCTACACCCGCCACGTCAGGAGATACGGGCCGGCGCCGGCGACTACCTTCCGCGACGGCCGGTGGCCACACCCTCAGCTGCGTTGCGACGATACCCACGTGGCTCGCACCCAGCACCAGCGACGGTTTGATCGGGGTATTGGCGGGCACCACCCCACCCTGCCCCGCCCCGGCGGTGACTGCCGCTGACCCCGAAGGCGCACCGGCTGATCGATCCGACAAGCCGGCTCAGGTTGCGCAGTCCCGGCAGAACTTCATTCCATCCTTCGTCGCCGCCAGCCGCGAACGATGATGTACCAGAAAACAACCCGAACACACGAACTCGTCCGCCTGCCGAGGCCGAACTCGCACCGTCAACTCCCCCTCCCCCGACAGGTCCGCCCCCGGCAACTCGAACGCCTCCTCGACCGCGACGTCGTCGGCATCCTCATCGATCACCGGCATCGGGGACTGCCGGCGACCAGGCGGCTCCTCCACCGCATCGTCGGTATCGACATCCTCGACGCGAGTACGCCGCGGTGCGTCGTAATCAGTGACCATGACGACCTCCACAACTTCCACCGCGCCAACACCCGACACGGTGACATCGACGCTAGATCCCGCAACAGCACACCGACAGAGGCCATAGGTCACTACCGTCGCCCACAGGGTCACCGGTCGGCGGCACCGCACAATCTCGCTCGGCCGCGCCGCCGGCGGAAACACGAAGAGCAATTCGCCGTCATTCAGTCCCGTCGCGGTGTAAGGGGAGTATAGGGAACGTCTCGGATCGTTCGCCTACGCTGCCGGACCAGAGCCACTGCTCTCCATCGCACGTTCCTGACCTCGACCCGTCGGTCCACGTCATGGCTCAGCTCTTGCCCGACCGACAGGAGTACGGAACCGACACGAAAGCTTGGGAGCCGGGACGCTCCCCGCTACCCGCCTGTGTCATTCATGAATTGTGCGCACTCGCCGACTGTCGGTTTCGGAGGCCGATTGCACACGCTCCGGGAGAAAAATTCGACAGTGCACACAACTTCGTCGGCGACACGTATCGGAAATCAGGTGCATTCGTCGCGGCCGCAGAGGAACTGACTACCAGCAAGGTCGTGGTGGACGAGTGGGTGGTGCTGGTGACCCCAGCGTGGTCTCGGCGATTTCGGTCTCACTGCCGCGCCCCTGCGCGATGCGGGATCGTCTCCAATCCGGTCCGCACGTCCTATCGTGGATACGTGCAGGTGCACGGCCGCACACGGCGGGACGAGGGTGGTGATCGATGAACTTCCGCTCCAGCTATCGGCACGGTTTCCTCCGCGCGGCAGCCTGCACCATTCCCACGGCAATTGTCCAACCCGGGGTGAACGCGGTGTCCGTTCTGCGTGCCGCACGCGCCTGCCATGACGAGGGCGTCGGGTTGGCGGTATTCCCGGAACTGACACTCTCGGGTTACTCGGTGGACGACCTTCTGATGCAGGACACCGTGCTCGACGCCGCCGAGCAGGCGTTGGGTCAGGTAGTAACCGGCTCGGCGGAGTTGTTGCCCGTCCTCCTGGTCGGCCTGCCCGCACGCCACGGGCATCGGGTGTACAACGTTGTCGCCGTGATTCATCGCGGACGCCTACTGGGTGCGGTCCCGAAGTCGTATCTGCCCACTTACCGTGAATTTTACGAGCGACGGCAGCTCGCGCCCGGGGACGACCTGCGCGGTCGCACGACCCGGCTCGGCGGAACGGAGGTGCCGTTCGGCCCCGACCTGCTGTTCGAAGCCGGCGACGTTCCCGGATTCACGTTTCATGTCGAGGTGTGCGAGGACATGTGGGTTCCCATTCCACCGAGCGCCGAGGCGGCGTTGGCCGGTGCCACCGTGCTGGCCAACCTCTCCGGAAGTCCCGTCACAATCGGACGGGCCGAAGAACGCCGACTGCTGGTTCGGTCAGCGTCCGCCCGCTGCCTGGCCGCGTACATCTATTGCGCCGCAGGTCCGGGCGAGTCGACCACGGACCTGTCCTGGGACGGACAGACCCTGATCTACGAGAACGGGGTGCCGCTCGCAGAGGCAGAACGGTTCTCGCGGGGGCGCCAACGCGCCGTCGCCGACATCGACCTGCAGCTTCTGCGCAGTGAGCGGACCCGCATGGGGACGTTCGACGACAACCGGCGGCAACACAGCGCACGAGGCGAGTCGTTGCGCCGCATCACCTTCGAGTTGCATCCCCCCTCCGAGGACATCGGCCTGCACCGCCGAATCAGCCGATATCCCTTCGTCCCCGCCGACCCCGCCCGGCTCGAACAAGACTGCTACGAGGCGTACAACATTCAGGTCGCAGGGCTCGAACAACGACTGCGGGCGCGACCGGGATCGAAGGTCGTGATCGGGGTCTCCGGCGGCCTGGACTCCACCCAAGCGCTGATCGTGGCCGCCAAGGTGATGGACCGCCTCGGCCGGCCACGACGAGACATCCTCGCCTACGCCCTGCCCGGCTTCGCCACCAGCGACCGAACACGCACCAACGCGAGCCGGCTCAGCGCGGCACTCGGCGTCGACCTCACCGAGATCGACATCACGCCGACGGCACGGCTCATGCTCAGCGAACTGGGCCATCCCTTTGCCCGTGGAATTCCGCTGTACGACATCACCTTCGAGAACGTTCAGGCGGGTCTGCGCACCGACTACCTGTTCCGCGCCGCCAATCAACGCGGCGGACTCGTCCTCGGCACGGGCGACCTCTCCGAGATCGCACTCGGCTGGTCGACCTACGGGGTGGGCGATCACATGTCTCATTACAACGTCAACTCGGGAATCCCGAAGACCCTGATACAACACCTCATCCGATGGGTCATGACGACCAACCAATTCTCCGATGACGTGTCACACACCCTCGCGCGAGTACTGAACACCGTGATCAGCCCCGAGCTGATTCCCGCCGCACCCGGTGAGCCGCCCCAAAGCACCCAAACCACGATCGGACCCTACGACCTCCACGACTTCTTCCTCTTCCACGCACTCCGTTACGGATTCACCCCCTCGAAGACTGCCTTCATCGCCTGGCACGCCTGGCACGACCCAGCCGGCGGCGACTGGCCACCCGGATACCCGCCCTCTACCCGAGTCGCCTACCAACTTCCCGACATCCGGCAGTGGCTGACGGTGTTCGTCGAACGTTTCTTCGGGTTCAGCCAATTCAAGCGATCGGCGATGCCGAACGGTCCCAAGGTCAGCCTGGGAGGATCACTGTCCCCCCGGGGAGACTGGCGCGCGCCCTCGGACGCCTCCGCCCGCATCTGGCTCGACGAACTCGAGCGCAATGTCCCCACACACTGGGAATGATCGCCCAGCTGCGCTCTGGGAGCGCGGGCCTCGTGCGGCACGAGGACCAGCCCGACGACCAAGCCTCCAACCCGAAGATCCCGCTCTGTCCCGCACATCGAGTTATCGACAGATGCTCAGATGGAAGGACTCGCGCAGAGTGTTTCGGGAAACCCCCACAGCAGAGCATATTTCTGGTTCGGACAGCCGCGATCCCAGGGGAAGGTTCCATCGACGATGGTCTCACGCACCAGGGTCGGCAACCTGTTCCGCGGTACCGGTCGCTCATTGTGCGGGCGTTTTCGGTTCGTGGGAGTTCCGTGAGGCCTCCGAGGACTACTACCGCGAGATGGATGCGATGAAACAAGACCTCATTCAGTGGTATCGGTCCGGGAACTACGACAAGCCGTGCCTGGTGGTGTGGGTCGGCGACCCGGCGAGCGATTGCACTCGACGACGGTACGGACTCGTATGAGGTGCTCCGACAAGGCCGCGTACCAGCGCGTATGCGCGTGCAAGCACGGGATCCGACCGAACACAGTCGGCAAGAGAGGTTTCGCACTCGGCGACGTCGCGGGGTGCACTACACCACGCGGTAGGCCATGCCTGAACCCCCAACGGACGCAAGGACGAAACGCACCGGTTCCGCAGAATCGGCTATCAGCCCTCCGACAGAGCGAGATCCTCAACCACCACGCCGACAATTGACCGCCAAGTACGTCACCGATCCAAGGGTGAAGCGAATCCAGTTGGCACAGACATTCGGGTGTGATCAGGATCGATGTACGCCTGCATCGCCCGCACACGCAACGTGACGATCGCCAGTGGGTCGAGCGAGATTCTGAATCAACGCAATATCGACATCTTCGGCCACCGCTTCAAGAAACGCCCGCCAACAATCGGCTGATGAACACCGACCAGACCCCGGCTTCACCGCGATAGCCCCGCAAGGAGGGCCACTTCGATGACGATTCTGTACTGATCGGACTGCAGATCCGGTCTCCGAGGAGAATCGGACAGATCATTTTCTGAGGGCCGGTGCGATTGGGAGGCCTCGAATTCGATAGTCGACGAGGGCCTGTCAACGACGGGTTGGAATTGACATCTCACTGCCGAAATCCCTGTTGGGTGACTGTGGCGACGAGATCCCCTGAGGCGGAGTAGATCAGACCGCGTGCGGTACCTAGCCCGTGTGCGGTGCTGTGTGGACTGTCCTGAACGTACAACAACCATTCACCTATGTGCACGTCTTGGTGAAACCACAAGGCGTGGTCCACACTTGCCACCTTCTGTTCGCCGGAACGGCGAAGGTCGCCACGTGTATTTGCGATTACAGGAAGTAACGACCGATCGGAAGCAAACGCCACAATCGCCCGGTGCAGATTTTGTGATGCCGTAGACCTGAGCGCTTCGGCACGGAACCAGAAGCGCCGAAGCGCCGGATCGTCACCGTCGTCTATGTACCTCACATCCAACGGCCTGGATGCGGTGCGCCACCGGGTGCGGGTCGGCCAATTTATCCCGTCCGGAGGTACCGAGGGGTCCCGGTGACGCTGATGAAGTGGCAACAACGATTCGGGATCGGGCGACGGCGGTGGGGACTTGGAGACCACATCTTGCAGCGGGCGAGCCTCGGTAAAGGATGCTTGGAAGGTCATCAGTTCCCGAGCTCCCTGGTGTGCGGTGACCGATCGGGTCGAGAAAGATCTTCCGTCCCTGATACGGGTGACGGAATAGTTGATGGACTCCCCCGGCCGTCCGGGACGCAGGAAGTATGCATGCAGCGAGTTCGTTATTCGGCTGTCGTCCACCGTGCCGGTAGCCGCGAGAAGCGCCTGGGCCAGGAGATGCCCGCCGAATACTCGTTGTTCGAAGCCGTCTGGTGGATGTCCGACGAAGCGATCCGCAGCGACCGCAGTCAGCGCCAGTCGGGCGGCGAGTGAGGTCGTATTCACCATGCCGCGGATAGATGAGTCGTCGCCATCTACGCAATCGGTGGGTCCCGTCAGCTTCTCATCGGCTCGTCGAACGCTGCTTTCTGTCTCCATAGACAGTACTCTATAGAGTATGTAACTATGGTCACAAGGCATGGAGGCCGGTGATTCGGCGCACTTCGAATCCGAATCCGGTCGCTGAGCCGCTTCGGGCCTGGGGTGCATGACCCCTTTCGCACTATTCGCTGCACAGGAGTTGACAGATATGCAGAAGCAGTCAGATACGGCTATCGCGCGACCGCTGCTCGCGCCCAAGAGTGTGGCCATTGTGGGCGCCTCGGATGATCCGACGAAGACGACGGCCCGACCGCAACAGTTCCTGGCGCAGGCCGGATATGAGGGGCAGGCCTATTTCGTCAATCCGCGGCGGGAGACGGTGCAGGGAGTGAAGGCGTGGCCGAGTTTGTCTTCGCTGCCGGAGGTTCCCGAGCACGTGTACATCATGACCGGTGCGGAGGCCGCGATCGAGGCGGTCCGCGAGTGCGCCCGCCTCGGCGTCGCTGTGGCGACGGTGCTCTCGTCCGGTTTCGCCGAGGAAGGCTCGGAGGGGCAGGAACGGGAAGATCGCCTGCGTGCCGCGGCGGCGGAAGGCATCGTGCGGGTGGTGGGTCCGAGCAGCCTGGGCGTGGTCAATCCCCGCAACGGTGTGATGCTCACGGGTAACGCCGCGTTCGGCGAACCGGACATCCCCCAGGGCGGCATCTTCGTGGCATCGCAGTCCGGCAGCGTGATCGGGTCTCTGGTCAGCCGGGCTCGCGGTCGGGGAATCGGGTTCGCCGGCCTGGTGTCGACCGGTGGCGAGGCCGATCTGTCGTTGGGTTCGATCTGCGAGGCCACCCTCGACGATCCTGGGGTGACCTCGTATGCGTTGTTCCTCGAATCGCTGCGCCATTCCGAGGACCTGGCGTCGTTCGCACATGCCGCCCAGAAGGCCGGTAAGCCGGTTGCGGTGTATAAGCTGGGACGCTCGGAAGAGGCTGCCGCACTCTCGGTGTCACACACCGGCGCGCTTGCGGGTGAGGACAGCGAGTCGGAGGCCTTCTTCCGGGCCTGCGGTTTCGCCCGCGTGAACAACTTCGAGTCGCTGGTCGAGGCGCCGACTCTGCTGAAGCGGGTCGGGACGGCCGACCAGCCGCGGACACCCCGGATCGGTGTAGTCACCACCACAGGCGGCGGTGCGGCGATCATGGTGGACCAGTTGGCTATTCGGGGAATGACGATCGCCGGTCCGAGCGAGCAGCTGGTCGCCGACATGAACGCGGCAGGGGCTCCCATCCCCCACAGCTTGATTGCGGACCTGGGCCTGGCCGGGGCCCGGCACGACGTGGTGACCACGGCGCTGCGGTTGCTCCAGGACAGCGGTGAGTTCGACCTGATCGTCTTCGTCATCGGTTCGTCCGCCCGTTTGAACCCGGAACTGGCCGTGCAGGCGATTTCCGAGAGCGGGGGGCACGAGGTCCCGGTGGTGGCGTTCGCGTTGCCCGAGGCGCCCGAGGCCGCCGAACTCCTCAATCGTTCAGGAGTCCCGGCGTTCCGGACTCCTGAGTCGTGCGCCGATGTGGTGGCGGCGGCGTTCACGCGCGTGTCGGCGACCATCGGTGAGGGTGCTCGCTTCGCCGTCGATGCGGCCGCGAACACCGAAGTCCTCGACGAAAAGGTGTCGGCGGATCTGCTGACGCGCCAGGGTGTGGCCTTCGCGCCGTCGGTGGCGGTGTCGGTCGACGAACTCGACTGCGACCTCGGGCTTCCGTTCGCCTATCCGGTGGTCGTGAAGGTGCTCTCGGACAAGGTGCCGCACAAGAGCGATGCCGGCGGCGTGGTCCTCGGGGTCACCGATGACGAGGGAGTGCGGCGCGCGGCCCGGGAGATCGTGGCCAACGTCGCCGGCTACGACCCGGGCGTGGTGGTCGACCGAGTGCTCGTCCAGAAGATGGCGCCGAAGGGTCTGGCCGACGCTCTCGTGGGATACCGGGTCTCGCCCGATGTCGGGCCGATGGTGGTGCTGTCGACCGGTGGCGTGCTCGCCGAGATCTTCGCCGATTCGGCGGTGCGGCTCGCGCCGGTGGATGCCGCGACGGCGCGGGAGATGATCGACGAGGTCAAGGGACTCTCGGTCGTCACCGGATACCGGGGTCTGCCCGAGGGTGACGTCGCGGCCCTGACGGAGACCATCGTCGGCCTGTCCCGGCTGGCGATCGACGATCCCGACGTCCTCGAGGCGGAGGTGAACCCGCTGTCGATCGGTGCCGCAGGCACGGGCGTGGTTGCGCTCGACGCTCTCGTTCGGCGGATCCCGGTGGCCGCGGGCGCGTCCGCGGCCACCGAGTCCGTGGCGGTGCCTGCACGGAGCTGACGAACTTCCCCTGCCAGCTGCCACCTGCCACATCCCCAGGGGATCGGGCAGGTGGCAGCGTTGCGTCGGGGGTACTGGCCGAGAGGACGTTAGGATGGGTTTCGGCCGTGCCCAGCGTGCTCAGAGACTGCAGCGGCGTACGACCGGGTGCGTACGCGAGGAGGAGCACAGGCAGATGCCGAGAGACGATCCGGACTACATCGAGTCGGTCAGCAAGGCGTTTCAAGTGATCGAGGCGTTCAGCGCCGAGCATCCCGCCCTGACCATTTCGGAGGCGTCCGCGCTGACCGGGCTGACCCGCCCCACGGTGCGGCGGATCCTACTCACGTTGGTGCGACTGGGCTTCGCATCACCCGCGGAGAACAAGACCTTCGTGCTGACGCCGCAAATGATGCGACTCGGGTACGCCTACCTGTCGTCGACGCCGGTGTGGGATCACGCGATGCCCTACATGCGCGATCTTGCCGATTCGGTGCGGGAGTCGGTGTCTTTGGCGGTCCTGGACGCTCCCGATATCGTGTACGTGGCCCGCGTTCCGGCGGCCCGGTCGATGACGATCACGTTGACCGTGGGAGCCCGGCTGCCGGCGTATCCCACGTCGTTGGGCCGGGTGCTGTTGGCCTCGTTGTCGCCGCAGGCGCTGGACGAGTATCTCGCGAGCACCGAACTCCGACGATTGACGCCCACAACGATTTGCGATCCGGACGAGCTGCGTGAGGAATTGGCCCGGGTCCGCAAGCAAGGTTTCGCGATCATCGACGGCGAGCGGGAGGAAGGGGTGCGGTCGGCGGCCGTGCCCGTGCACGATCATCAGGGCCGCCCGATCATGGCGCTGAACGTCTCTGCCAATGCGGCACGGGTGACGGTGCAGTCTCTGGAAGAGGAGGTGGTTCCGCAGTTGCTCCGTACTGCGGAGACCATCTCGAGTCACAGCCGCTTTTCGCGGCATCACACCGCCTCGGGCTGACACATCAATACGGGCGCAGACCCGGCAAAGGATCTGCGCCCGTACCTATTTCAGACGGTGCTGGCGGTCAGGAGAAGTCGAACAATTCCGTCGGGTTGGCGACCAGGAGTTTGTGTCGGTTTCTCTCGTCGGGAACGATGTCCGGGATGCCGTCGAGGAGGATCCCGTCGTCGGGCATCGGGCCGTAGAGGTTGGGGTGGGGGAAGTCGGTCCCCCCACACGACGCGCTCGGGGGCGTGCGCCGCCAGGGATGCGGCGAGCGCGTTGGCGTCGTCATAGGGCGCGCCGGTGAGGGTGACTCGGTAGGTGCCGCTCAGTTTCAGCCAGACGGTGCCGGTGTCGAGCAGTCGTCGCAGTGCCTGCACGGGCGGGCTGTCGAGGCCGTCGTTCAAGTCCACCCGGCCGAGGTGGTCGATCACCACGCGGGTGGGGATCTTGGTGATGACACCGAAGCGGTCGACGGCTCCGGTGCCCGCGACGTGAATCTCGACGTGCCAGCCGAGCGGCTCGACCAGGTCGGCGTACCGCAGAATCTCCTCGTCCGTCGGTGCCGCCCCGAGGTGCGGCATGAACTGCAGCCGGATCCCGCGCACACCCTCGGCGTGTAGTCGGTCGAGTTCGCTGCGCGGGGTGTCGAGTCCGATCAGGACGACACCGCGGTAGCGGCCGCCGCCGGTACGCAGCGCATCGATCAGAACCGCCTGATCTCGTCCGTGCGAGGCGGATTGGACGATGACCGCACGGTCTATCCCGAGCGTCCGGTGCAACCGTGCCAGTGCGGCTTCGGGGACGTCGGGTGGGGTGAAGGTGCGGTCCGGGGCGAAGGGGAACGTCGCGGCCGGGCCGAAGACGTGGCAGTGGCTGTCACACGATCCCGGCGGGGGCCGGAAGGACGGCGGTGTGGGGTGTACGAGTGGTCCAGGGATGGTGGGTTCGGGTCCGAGGGTCATGGGATCTCCTGTCGGGCGACGGGCGGGTCGTCAGTCGCAGCGGGCGGACATGCCGCCGTCGACGACGATCTCGGTGGCGGTGATGAACCGTGCCTCGTCGGAGGCGAGGAACAGCGCGACGTTCGCGGTGTCGCGGCCGTCACCCATGAAACCGAGCGGGATCCGGGCCACGCGCTGCTCGAGCAATTTGTCGACGTCTCCCCCGGTCCGCTGGCCCGCGAGCCGGACCTCGACCATCGGGGTGTGCAGCTGGCCGGGAACGACGGTGTTCGCGCGGATGCCGAGCGGGGCGTGCTGCACGGCGATCGAACGGGTGAAGGCGATGATGCCGGCCTTCGAGGCCGCGTAGGCGGACTGGGCGGCGCCGGTCCAGCGGATACCGGAGGTGGAGGCGGTGTTGACGATGGCGCCCGACCCGGCCTCCTTCATGTGCGGGAGCACATGCTTACAGGTCAGAAAGGTGGTGGTGAGGTTGAATTCGAGCTGACGGTTCCAGTCCTCCTCGCTCATCTCCACCGGTCCCCCGGCGCGGGATCCGCCGACGTTGTTGACCAGGACGTCGATGGCTCCGAGCGTGCCACGGCATTCGTCGACCATTGTGCGCACCGCGTCGGTGTCGGTGACGTCGCACTGGAACGGGACGATGGCACCGTCGGGCCCGTCGAAGCGGGCGACGGTTTCGTCGAGGGCGTCGCGGTTGAGGTCGACGGCGAAGACGCGTGCGCCCTCTTCGGCGAAGCGGACGGCCGCTGCCCGGCCGTTGCCCCAGCCCGGGCCGACGCTTCCGGCTCCGGTGACGATCGCGACCTTGCCCTGCAGGCGTGCACTCATGCTGTTACTTCACTTTCTTCGGTCTGTCGTTGCTGTCCGACGTGGAGGGCGACGAGGAACCTCGACACCATGTTGTAAGCGGCGATGGTTCCGGTGAGTTCGACGAACTGCTGGGTGCCCAGTTCCGAGTGCAGTCGGTTGCTCAGTTCGTCGTCAACCGACACCGTCCGAGTCATCGCATCGGTGTAGTCGCGGACCAGCAGCTGCCGCGGGGTGAGCGGCGTGGAGTCGGCGCCGTCCCGTAGGGCTGCGACCTGTTCTGCGGACATGCCCTCACGCAGTGCCAGCGGGGCGTGGGCGCGCCACTCGTACTCGGCGCTGTTGAGGTCGGCAACCCGGCAGATCGCCAGCTCCCGCAACTCGCCCGGCAGGTCCATGTTGCTGCGGACCGCGCCGAGCAGGGTGTTCCAGCCGTCGGCGAAGGGCTCGCTGTGCAGCAGCGCCTCGTCGAGCGGGGTGAGGTGGCCGCCGCGGCGAGCGCGCACTCGGTCGGCGACTTCTCCGGTACCCGTCGCGGGTACGACTCTTGCCACGATTATTCGTCCTTTGGTCGATCGGTGTTCTGGCGGGTCGGCGCGTTATTTCGCGGCGAATTCTTTGGGGGCGACAGTCGGTTCGGCGTCGATCACGGTCGGGGTGGTGTGCCCTTTCATGACCTCGGTGGCGTAGGTGGGATCGAACTGCTTTTCCCAGCGGCTGACGACGATGCTGCCGAGCATCTGCCCGGACAGGCTGACCAGGCCGCGCATGGTGGACATGAACCGGTCGACGCCGAGGATGAGCATGATGCCGGCGACCGGAATGACCCCGGTGGTGGGCAAGGTCGCGGCGAGGATGACGAATCCTGCGCCGGCCACCCCGGCCGCGCCCTTGGAGGTGATGAGGAAAACGGCGAGCAGGGCGAGTTGCTGGGTCAAGCTCATGTCGATGCCGAAGGCCTGGGCCAGGAACAGGGAGGAGAACCCGAGGTAGAGGCAGACGCCGTCGGAGTTGAAGGCGTATCCGGCGGGAACTACCAGGTTGACGATGCGGGGCGGGCAGCCGATCTTGATGAGTTTTTCCATCAGCTGCGGCATGACGGCCTCGTAGTTCGACGTTCCCAGGGTCACCAGGATCTCGGGCTTGAAGTAGCCGTACAGGCGCAGCACCCGGATGCCGGCCATCCGGCAGATGATGCCGAAGACGGTCAGGCAGAACAGGATTCCGGTGACCCAGAACGTCACGACCAGCGAGGCCAGGCTCTGCAGGGTGGACCAGCCGTAGGCACCGGTGGCGTAGGCCATTGCACCGAAGGCGCCGATCGGTGCCAAGT
Source organism: Rhodococcus sp. IEGM 1351 (assembly GCF_030056875.1). Classification (NCBI taxonomy): domain Bacteria; kingdom Bacillati; phylum Actinomycetota; class Actinomycetes; order Mycobacteriales; family Nocardiaceae; genus Rhodococcus; species Rhodococcus sp. IEGM 1351. The sequence goes on from NZ_JASHKU010000014.1 coordinate 226,186, forward strand.
ACAGCACCAGCCGGACCATGTCGAAGAAGATGTCGCCGACGATATTGATTCCCTTGACCACCGGTGCCGCGGGGGTGCCGACCGCACGCAGGGAGATCGCGAACAGCAGTGCGACGAGCAGCACCTGCAGGATGCTGTGTCCGGTGAAGGCGCTGACCACGGTGTCGGGAATGATGTTGATCAGGAACGAGTACCAGTGCGTGTTCTCGGCGGTGGAGATGTATTTCTCCGCCGATCCGGTGATCGCCAGGTCGTCCGGGTCGGCGTTGACGCCGGCGCCGGGTTTGATCACGTCCACCACGACGAGGCCGACGATCAGCGCGATCGTCGTGACGACCTCGAAGTAGACGAGTGCCTTGAGGCCGATGCGACCGACTCCGGCGAGCTGGCCGGCCGAGGCGATGCCGGTCACGATCGCGCAGAAGACCACCGGGCCGATGAGCATGCGGATCAACGAGATCCAGCCGTCACCGAGCGGTTGCAGGGCGGTACCCACGTTCGGCCAGATCAGCCCGACCACCGCGCCCAGGACGATCGAGACCAGGACGGTGACGTACAGGTGGGTGGTGAAGGCCTTGCGCAAGAGCGACGGGCGTTTCGCGGGTGCCGCGGGGGTCGAGTCAGACATATCGAAGTCCATTTGTTCGCAGGACGTACATTTGTACGTAAGACGTTCACGACGATACGGAGTGGCGTGAATCTCTGTCAACACCCGCTCGGGCGTCGACCACAGCACTCAAGGTCGAATGGAGCAGGTCAACGTACAGTGATGGCAGTCACGGTGAGGTGTTGACAGTGTCGTGGAGCACGTTTAGCGTATCGACAGCCGTACGGATGTACGTCTGTCGAACATTTCAGCGGGCGGTGAGCCCGCTTCGCCCTCGTCTGGCGTGTGGGTTCCGGACATCTCTCCCCTCCCCACCTCAGAACTCGATACCTGCCGATTCGGCATGAAGGGAACCCTGTGAACCCGAGTGACCTACCCCCCGGCCCGCTGCGTGGCGCAGCGACCGCGCCCTCGACGGCATCACCTGCCCCGGCCCCCGGCACCTCGGCGGAGGTGGAACGAACGATCTTCGCCTACAACGATGTTCAGATCGAAACCCTGAGCCAGGGCCGCGGTCCCGTGATCGTCATCCTGCCGTCCCTCGGTCGCGCAGCCGAGGACTACGACGACGTCGCTCCCCGCCTCACCGCTGCCGGTTTCCGGGTTCTGCGCCCCCAGCCACGCGGGATCGGTGCGAGCAAGGGGCCGATGGACCACCTCGATATGCACGCCTTCACGGCGGATGTGGCGGCTGTTCTCGACCACGAGCAGGCCGGGCCCGCGGTCGTGGTCGGGCACGCCTGGGGCAGCCAGCCGGCGCGAATGTTGGCTCAGGACCGGCCGGAGCTGGTGCGCGGGCTGGTCATGGCCGCGGCGTCGGCCGGCAAGCTGCCTCCCGAGTCCACCGAGAAGCCCTACGGCAGGTTGCGTGAGGCCATCGACGGGGCCGGCGATCTGTCGCTGCCGGAAGCACAGCGCCTCCGCTACCTTCAGCAAGCGTTCTTCGCCCCCGGCCACGACCCCCGTCCGTGGCTGACCGGGTGGTTCCCCGAGACCCACCGCGCACAGGCACACGCACGCAACGTGACCCCGGTCGACGCCTACTTCGCCGGTGGCACGGTCCCTATGCTCGACCTGCAAGCCCAGTTCGACGCGGTCGTCGTGCCCGACATCTTCAAACCAATGCTCGGCGAGCGCGTCACCGTCTCGGTCATCCCCGACGCCGGGCATGCACTGGCGCCCGAGCAGCCCGCCGCGATGAGCGAAGCGGTCGCCGACTTCGCCCGCCGCCTGTACTTCACCGGTCGCTAGCCATGCCGCGCGCTGCACGCACGTCGCCGACCGATGAGCACCGCCGACCTCGAACGCGTCCGGGGAGAGGACCCGCCATGAAGCCGCTCCCTACCGTTCTGTTCGGCCTCCTGGTCGCCGCAGTCACCGTGCTGGCCTTCGTCAACGCCGCCTCCTCGGGAGGAACGGCCACCGCACGCAGCAAACTCACCCTGGTTGCCCCCGCGGCTCCCGGCGGCGGGTGGGACGGCTTCGCACGGGAGGCTCAGCAAGCACTGCGCGGTCAGGGAACGGTGAACAATCCCCAGGTCGTCAATGTTCCCGGTGCGGGCGGCACCATCGGATTGAGCCAATTCGTCCAGAACCCGGGACGCGAGGATGCCCTGATGGTCACCGGCGGGGTGATGGTCGGCGCGGTGGAACTGTCGGACAATCCCGAGTCCCTCGCCGACGTCGTGCCGATCGCCCGCATGGCCGACTATTACGCGGCATTGGTCGTCCCCGCGGACTCTCCGATTCAGACCCTCGACGACTTCATCGCCGCGTGGCGGCGCGACCCCGGCGGAACCTCGGTCAGTGGTGGCTCCCTCGGCTCAATCGACCATCTCCTGAGCGGTCTGCTCGCCAAACAGACCGGCATCGATCCGCGAGAGGTCAACTACATCCCCTATTCCGGAGGAGGAGAAGCATTGTCCGCCCTGCTCTCCCACGTCACCACGGCCGGAGTGTCCGGCTACAACGAAGTCAGTGACCAGATCGAAGCCGGCACCCTGCGGGCCCTGGCCATCTCCGCACCCGAGCGCATCGACGGAATCGATCTGCCGACGTTCCGCGAACAGGGCGTGGATGTGGCCATGTCGAACTGGTTGGGCGTCGTTGCAGCCCCCGGCGTCACCGATGAGGCCAAACGAGAACTCGTCGACATCGTCACCGAGATGCGGGACTCACCGCAGTGGCAGGAGGCCATCGACCGCAACAACTGGACCGACACCTTCTCGACCGACACCGAGTTCGCGCAGTTCATCGAACTCGAGGTCGCACGAGCCCAAGACATCATCGAGGAACTCGGACGATGAGTATCATCCACAGCCACGCCGTCCCGTCGACCAGCGCTTCGCAGCGACGACGATTCTGGACCGGTCGCAGCGAGTTCGTGGTCGTCGCACTGCTCTACGTGCTGGCCGTCTGCTTCACCATCGGCACCGTCTCCATGCACGTCCTCGGCACCGCCGTCCCGGGCCCGCAGTTCTTCCCGATCATCGTCTGCGCCGTGCTGTACGGGACAGCGACCGCGCTGGCCATCGATATCCTGCGGCATCCCCGCGTGCCCGATACCGAACCGCATCCCGGACACGGCGACTTCTCCGCCGAGATGCTCCGCGACCTCGGTGACGTCGGCGACGAGCGCACCGACGCCCGCCCCGCACCGATGTCGCCGCGTTGGAAGACGTACTCGGACTGGCGCACCCTCGCGCAGGTTCTCGCTGCCGCCATCGTGTTCATCGTCCTGCTCAACCCGGTGGGCTGGATCCTCTGCGCCGCCTTGCTGTTCTGGGTGGTTGCCCGGGCCCTGGGCAGTACGCGCCCGGTGTTCGACGTCGGTGTCGCGCTGTTGTTCTCGTCCGTCATCCAGCTCGCATTCAGTGCCGGTCTGGGATTACCGCTGCCGTCCGGGTTCGTGGGAGGGATGTTCTGATGGATCAGCTTCCGTTGCTGTTCGAGGGCTTCGCGCAGGCCCTGACTCCGATGAATCTGCTGTGGGTGCTGATCGGAGCGCTACTGGGCACGGCCGTGGGCGTCCTGCCCGGCCTCGGCTCGTCGATGGCCGTCGCCTTGCTGTTGCCGGTGACCTTTTCCCTGGAACCGACCGCTGCGTTCATCATGTTCGCCGGCATCTACTTCGGCGGCCTCTTCGGGGACTCCACCTCCGGGATCCTTCTCAACACCCCCGGCAATTCCTCGGCGATCGCCTCCACATTCGAAGGACATCGCATGGCTCGCAGTGGCCGGGCCGCCAAGGCGCTGGCGACCGCCGCCATCGGGGCTTTCATCGGCGGCATGATCGCCACCACGATGGTGGTGTTCTTCGCCCCGACCTTGGTCCGCCTCGCCACGGTCTTCGGACCGGCCGAGTACTTCGCGTTGGCGATCTTCGCGTTCCTCGCCATCTCAGCCGTGGTGTCCGAATCGGTCATCCGCGGTCTGGCCGCCCTCGGAATCGGGCTCGCCCTCGCTCTGGTCGGCATCGACGGACCGAGTGGTACCGCCCGCTTCACCCTCGGTATGCCGCAACTGTTCGACGGAATCTCGGTTGTCGTCATCACCGTCGGCCTGCTCGCTCTCGGCGAGGTCTTCTACGTCTGCACCCGAATTCACCGGGACCCCGTGGCAACCAGGACACCGACTGGCGGCAGGGCTCGGCTCACCCTCGCCGACTTCCGCCGGGCACTGCCCGCCTGGCTGCGCGGCACGGCGTTCGGGGCGCCCTTCGGTCTCATTCCTGCCGGCGGCTCCGAGGTGCCTACCTTCATGGCCTACGGGACCGAAAAGCACCTGGCCAAGCGGAGTAACGACACCGAGTTCGGCACCACCGGTTCCATCCGGGGCCTGGCGGCTCCGGAGGCAGCCGCGAACGCGACCGCGGGTACTGCAATGGGCGCCCTGTTGGCACTGGGATTGCCGACCTCGGCGACGGCGGCCATCATGCTCGCCGCCTTCCAGCAATACGGCATGCAGCCCGGCCCGCTGCTGTTCGAGCGCAGCGGCGACCTCGTCTGGACCCTGCTGGCGTCCCTCTTCATCGGTCTGGTCATTCTGGTCATGATCAATATGCCGTTCGCCGGGGTCTGGGCGAAACTGTTGACGATCCCCCGGCACTACCTCTATGCCGGCATCACCGTGTTCTCCATGCTCGGGATCTATGCCATCAGCTCGTCCGTCATCGACCTGTGGTTGCTGGTGGGCATCGGACTGATCGGTGTCATCATGCGCCGCTACAACATTCCCCTGGCGCCGGTCCTGATCGCGGTGATCCTCGGGCCGATGGCAGAAACGGAGTTGCGGCGCGCGCTGGCGGTGTCCGAAGGCAGCCTCGGCATCCTCGTCGACAGTCCCATCACCATCACTCTGTATCTGGTGTTGGCCACCGCCCTCGCGGTCAGTGGTGTTCAGCATCTCCGGCACCGTGCGCAGAAAGTTCGTTGACCCCGCACCCCCGACACCGCTCTCCAGCATGTGACGCCCGTTCGCCCCGTTCATGATCGGGGCGAACGGGCGCGCTGGCGTCTTCCCCACAAGGGGTGTAGGGCCGCCCATAGTGCGGGTTGACAGTGGTGCACGGCATCCCTAGCGCCATGACCGTCTTGCGTATAGTCGTCCGTCTGACGTACGCACGTCACTCTGCTGCGACTTCACGCAGCACATTCGCAGCACCATTTCCGTACGCATCGAGCCGACGGGTCGGCTCATAGGAGAACCCCATGAAGTATGGTCAATTAGCTCGTGTTGCAGTGGTTTCGGCAGCTGCCCGGCTTCACCTCGAGGGGCTCGATGCCACGCCTGAGGGCCATCGCACGCAGTGCGCACCCGATGCCACCCGCGAATCCAGGGCGGTTGAGGAAGATGCACCCGCCCCGGTAGCGGCGGGTACGCAGCGCCGGCTCGTCGTCGAGCTCGCCTCCTCGATGTACCCCTTCATCCCGAGACCCTGCTTCATGAACTGCCAGCCCTCGGGCCTGAGCAGCTTCACCGACTCGCGCAACCTCGCGACATCCTCCTCGCCGGTGAAGAACGCGCCGTGCGAGCAGCAGCCGTCGTCGGGTCGGCCCGCGACGATGCCCTGGCAGCCCGGGGTGCCGAACACGCAGGTCCAGCGCGAGAGAAGCCACGTCATGTCCGCGGCGATGAGGTGCTCGGCGTTGTCGGGATCGAGGAACTCGACCCATTCCCGAGCGAAGTCGAGCCCAAACTCAGGGCTCGGCGTCATCTTGCGAGCACGCCCCGCACTGCCTGCTGTCACAAACGCCCACGGTAGCCGACCCACATAACAGACAAGGACTGATCCGATCCCCGTCCGAAAGCGAACGACGCCCGACCCGACTCTCGCCGGCACCCCCATGACACCCCGCGGTGATATGCGGTCGATCAACCAGGCCCGGTGCCGCACATCGGAAGCAACGGCGAGCGGCACGGCCCCAAGACGTCCGGCACCCGGTCAGCCCGCGAGGACCGTTTCACGAGCCCGGCGGGGCGCGACTACCCCAGGTGGAAGCGCAGCTCCCGGTGTGGCCCGGTGCGATTCTTCGCCGGACCTGTGGACGCCGGTCCGTGCCATCCCACGTACCCCGCACTGCGCGGCCCCACGCCTGCATGCGCACCGAGTCACCCGGAGCCGCAACCGAGCACCGAACCATCCTCACCGAGGCGACTCATCGTTGCAGGCTCAGCGCCCCCACACGGAGACTGGAAGGGTGACAGCTCTCCACCCACGCGCAGGGCACTCGCCGAGGGAGTGATCAACGGTGTTCGACAAATTCAGCGACCAAGCACGCCACGTCGTCGTGCTTGCCTCCGACGCGGCCCGAACCCACCACCACAACCACCTCGGCACCGAACACCTCCTCACCGGCATCGTCGCCGCCGGCGGCCCCACCGGTGCCACCCTCACCTCCTGGGGGATCACCGGCCCCCACATCGACAGCGCCCTCGACGAGATCCCCGCCTACCCGAACACCGACAGCGAATGTGCCGGGCCCCCCTTCACCCCGACACTGAAGAAGGCCCTCGCCCAAAGCCTGCGCGAAGCCTCCCTAATCGGACACGACACCATCGACACCGAACACCTCCTACTCGCCCTCCTCGCCGACACCACCTGCACCGGCACCCGAATCCTCACCCACCTCGCCGACATCAACCCGAACGAGATGCGCGACCGCCTCCGAGAACTCGCCGAACACCCGCAACCCCACGAGTAGACCCGCACACCCCAGCGAACTCGTCCATCCTCCCGACCTCCACGCGCGACCCCTACGCCCGGAGGACACCAGAGCTCAGGTCAAGATTTCGGTGTGAGTCGGTTGCAGCGTTGTCCCTGATCGACCGATACCGTTCTGCGCCGCCCGCGGTGGGTGCGACAACTGCTGAGCCCCGCCGAGCCGGACGCTGGTGGATAATCCGACTAGAAGGATCCACCCCGAAGACGATGCCCTCGAAAGAACGCCGACCCCGGCCAGGGCCTCAGGACCGCCCGAGTTCGCCGGGGCCGACCCGGAGCGCTCGCCGATCCGACCAGCAGATCCCGAGGGGACGGCTTGGGGTGGATGGCGCATTTTGTTGCGTATTGCACCGCGAGCACAAACCCCAGGATTGGGGGCGCAGCCGTTACCGGTGTTCCAGGTCGGTGGTAACTGTGAGGTTGTGCCGTCGATACATCAATATGGAGAGATGACGTGCGGGTCCTGACACCGCATCCTCTTGGGGGACACCGAAGGTGGCCAACAACAGCTCGTGGACTGGATCGAGGTGAATAAGTAATGGACTGGAACTACTTCATCCATCCGGACATCTACCAGTGGATCTACTGGCTGGACGGCATGGGCCTGTTGTGGTGGTGGCCCAGGTAGACACGTCAGGTACAACCTGTAGGGTCTTGAGACTCGTGGCCAAATCTCAGATCGGAGGGCCACTCAGTGGCCACTTGGCCAATGGCTGAGATTGCATTCGATGTGGCTGCGCGGCGGGTCTCGAATCCCGAGGCGGAATCTCACGGCGGGTGGCGAGCCGTGGCGGATCCGCCATCGTGCTGCGGCGCGCCATTTCAGGCTCTGATCCGAAAATGGGGTGAGGTGCGTGCGGTCGGGACACGCGTTGTGATGCCCGCAGTGAGGTGGTCTCACGAGGTTCGGATCAGTGCTGGTTCGAATCAGGCTGCCGGGGCGAGGGTGACGGTGTAGCCGAGCGCTTCGAGTTGCCGAATGTGACTGTGTTTCTTGGTGTCCGGGTGGATGTGGCGGGTGTAGTGATCGGAACCGAGGTCGTGGAAGGTGACCTGTTCGTCGGAGAGCAGGTGCCAGACGACGACCAGGATGGAGCGACCGACGGCGACGATGGCGCGTTTCTTTCCCCGTTTCGCCAGCCGGCGGTAGCGGGCACCGAGGAAGGTGTCGGTCCTGCGGGTCATCACGGCGGCCTCACCGAGGGCTGCGGCCAGGTACCGGTTGCCATGCCCGGAGGAACCGTTGCCCTTGGTCTTTCCGGCCGAGGAGTTGATGCCGGGGGAGAATTTCGCCCAGGAACACAGGTGTCCGGCGGTGGGGAACCTCGACATGTCGACCCCGACCTCGGCGATGATGGTCGCGGCAACCACCGGGCCGATCCCGGGGATCTCATCGAGCCGGGCCGCCGCCGCCGCGAAAGGGGCCAGGTGCGCCTCGATCTGTTCGTCGACCGCCGTGATGTCGGCATCGAGGGTATCGATCCGGCCCAGCATCCGGGTGAGCAGGAACGCGTGGTGGTGATCGAAGTGCCCGTCGAGGGCCTCCTCGAGGCAGGCGATCTTTGTCCGCATCCGGGCCCGCGCCATCTGCGCCAACACCTTCGGGTCGTTTTGCCCGTCTATCAGGGCATCCATCATCTCCCGTCCGGAGACTCCGAAGATGTCGGAGGCGACGACGGAGAGTTTTATGCAGGCTTCTCTGAACTAAATGATCTTGACTTGTGCTGTTGAGCGGCGGTCTTCGTTGTCAGGTGGGGGCGGCGGGCATGCCGATGTGGACGGGGCGGCGCCGAGCGGTGAGGGTGTCGAGTTGGGCGAGCTTGTTGCGGGTGGCTTCGAGGCTGACGTTGAGCCCGTCGACCTCGCCGAGCCAGCGTTCGCGGTGGGCCTCGGCGATGCGATCGAGGAGATTGTCGCGGATCTGGATCAGTCTGGTCCGCTGGTCCGGGTCGGGGCGCAGGAGCGGGCAGCGGATGCAGCTGTGTTCGTGGATGCATGGTGTCGCGTAGGAGCGTGCGCAGGTGCCGAGGGCGACCCGGCGTCGTTCGAAGTGTCCGAGGAACTCCTCCCACTCCTCGTCGGTCGGTGTGCGGTATTCCTCGCTGGGCCGCAGGGCCCGGCGTCGGGCGATGAAGGCGCGGTGGCTGTTGATGACTTCTTCGGGGTAGACGGCTTTGTAGCCCATGGTGACATTGATATCGCGATGTCCGGCGACGAGTTGGGCTATATGCGGCGGCATTCCGTGCATGATCGCGTCAGTGATCAGGATCCGGCGGAAGTCGTGGGGCACGAACCGCAGCGGCTCTCCGCTGACGTCGGTGAGTCCGGTGCCGGCAAGGGCGGCGGCGATCAGCGTGCGGATCGCGTGCCCGGTGATGGGCCGGGGCTCACCACCGAGACGGCGCTGGAACAGCAGCGGCATCGGTGGGTTCCAGACTCGTTCGTGGTAGTCGTAGGCGACCACGAGGGGGACGGCGCCGGTGTCGTCCCGGACGCGGGTGATGATCGCCGAGAGCACGTCGGCCAGTTCCGGGCTGATCACCAGCAGCCGTTCGGTGTCGGTCTTGGACGGCGCGATCTGCAGCAGCGGAACGAGTTCGCCGGTGGCGGGCACTCTGTAGTGGATCAGGCTGTGGTGCGACAGTTCGGTGAGCTCTTCGATGCGGACGCCGGTGTGTCGAAGCACCTCGACGGCACTCCACGTCCAAAATGCTTGGTGTTCTTCGTGAGTGAGATCACTGCGCTTGCCTGTGTCCGGGTCTTCGGCCCAGGTCTTCCCGGCCGTGGCGTGGCTGGTGACCGAGCGGCGCAGCGTCTGACCCGCGGCCGTGAACAGCGCGCCCGGCTCGGTGTCCTGTGCCGCCTGTAGCCGCTCGACGGCGTCGTGGTGAGCCTTGGTGACGGTGTCGACCAGCACGGGCATCACGGGCAGGCGTTCGCGGGTGCGCTGATCCATCCGGGACTTGCGGTGCGAGCGCTTCTTCTTCTGCGCGGCCGCGTCGGTGTCGCGGATCGGGCACGGCGCCACCCACGGTCCCCATCGGGACGGGTCTTCGGCGGCCCATTGGCTCAGGTCGAGGTAGAAGGCGCGCACCGTCATCAAATGGTCGGCGGCATTGATCCGCGGCTCGGTGCACGCGGTGAGCTGTCCGTCGATCGTCCGACGGACCGTTTTGGTCGCGATGCGCTGCTTCCAGGCGGTCGCGACCTCGGCGGGCAGGCGCAGCGACGCGATGCCGGGGTGGTGGATCTCCAGGTCCCGCCAGAACAGACGGCCCAGGGTGTAGGAGAGCTTGTGCAAGCTGGCGTAGTCCAGGGCCGGCTGGCGTTCACGCAGGTAGTCCACCAGCAGATCACGCACCGGCGCGCAGTCGATGCCGTAGCGGTCGATCAGCTGCTCGCAGCTGAGCTGGCCCTGCGTCCGCAGGCCCCTCGCCGTCGGCGCGCCATCGCCGAGCACACCGGCGGCGCGCAGCAGCTGATAGAAGTACGGGCTGCCGGCCGCCGCTCCGGCCTGCTGGTCCTCGACGACCCGCAGCAGCTCCAGACAGTCGCCGACGGTGATGTCGTCGACCCGCCCTCCCTTGGCGGCCAGGATGGCCGCGATCCGCCGCATCGCGAGCTGAGCGGTGTGCGTGTTGACGCCCGCGCCTCGGCACAGGGCGGCCAGTTTCTCGAACCCGGCCGCGTCGCGGCTGCGGGCGAACTCGGCGGCCAGATCCCTGGGGGTGCTCGGTGTCATCAGCCAACCCAGGCTCGGACGGATCACGTCGCCGCAGACCAGCAGCGACATGCCCCGGGCCACCGCGAGCCGGCCGTGTTCGGTGTCCGCCCGGGACCGGTCGGTGGCGGGCAGCCGCCGCCAGGCCATGTTGCCCTCGGCGTCGGCGCCCGAGGCGAGCCACCGGTCCTGCCAGCTGTCGCCGGGCTGGTGCTCGAGCCAGTCGAGTACCCGAGTCAGACCGCGGCGCCGCCCGGGCTGCAGGCCCGCCGAGACCGTGGTGAACGGCTCGGTCAGCAGCCGAGCCACGATCAGCTGCCGGGGTTGCACGGTTTCCGGCCAGCTGTCCGGCAGCGGGCGGGGCGGGAACCGGCGCAGCGACGCCAGCACACTCGACGACCCCGCCTCGGTCCGGGCTTCGGGCCGGGCTCCCTGATACAACCCTGCGTGCGAGACTCCGCCCACCTGCGCGGCGGCGCTCACCGGTCCGGTCCCCCGAACAGCACCCGCAGTGATTCGGGGCGGTAGCTCAGCCGCTCGCCGCTGCCGTCCGGTGGCGCGGTGGGCCCGGCCGCACGCCGGTCGTGGTGGGCCAGTACCTCGGCGATCATGTCCTCGACCGGGGCATTGGTGTAAAGCTGGGTGGTGGACAGGTGGGCGTGTCCAAGGACCCACTGCACGTCGGTCAGCGTCATCTGTGGGTCGCGGGCCATCCGATAGGCTGCCGTGTGCCGAAGATCGTGCAGCGTCCAGTTCGATCCCAACGACTCGTTGGCCCGGGTGAACATCGCCCGAGCCGCATGATAGTTCAACGCGCGCAACGGCTTCCGTAAAGTCCACCACAACGGCTGATCCCGACCGGCCGGCACCAGACCGGTCAGCTGCACCTGATACAGCCGCAGCCACACGAACGCGTCCGACGAGGCGGGCAACTGCTGCAACGCCCGGCTGCCCTTCCGGATCACGGTGATCAGCTGTTGCCCCGGGTCGACGTCGGCGACCGTGGCCCCCAACAGCTCCGAGGCCCGAGCCCCGGTCGAGACCCAGAACGCCACCAGCGCCCGATCCCGATGCGACCCCAGCCGGGCGAACAGCTCGTCAAATATCTCGTCCGGGATCTGGCGCGGCACCCGCGAGGGCACCCTCGGTCGAAACCGGCCACGACGTTCGGCCGTGAACGCGTCCATCGGGTTGTGATGCGCATTCGCCCGCCCGGCCCGGCGGTGCCGTGCCAGCGGGAACGGATTGACCATCGGCCCACTGCCGGCCTCGAGGTGGAACTCGTAGAAACCGCGCAACACCGTCTCGCAGTGCGCCACGGTCGCCGCCGCGTACCTGTCGCCAGGCGCGGGCTTGCCGGTCACCGGGTTCGGGACCGGCGTCCGTCCCCGCGCGGCCGACGCCGACAGCTCATCGTCGCCTCGACTCCGTGACGACACACCGGATGGCTTGTCGACCAATTGAATCCAGCAGCAGAAATCACGGGCCTCGACCGCAGTCGCGCGCTCCCACCCGATCTCGATCGCCCACACAAACCGGAACCAGCGCAGCAGGTCCAGACCGTAGGACCGCAGCGTGCTCTCCGAGCGACCGCACGCCTGCAGTTCCCGCAAGAATGCCGCGACCGGTCCGACGACGCCGCCACCGGGGTCAAGGAGCCGATACGGCTCGAACACCTCGCCAGTGGCCACGACCGACCCCAGCCGCGGCACAATCAACGACTCCAGATCCCGCGGCATACCCGTTTCTCCAGTCACGAGGCCGAACCGTAACCACACACCCTGGGATCAGTCCGCCGAACACGGAAAACACCCTCCGTAGTTCAGTCAACGGGGCGTCCTCGAGGAGTTTCTCGATCCGGTTGTTCTCCGCTGTGCGGGCGGCGAGAAGAGTGCTGCGGTAGCGGGTCAGATCCCGCAGCTGCCGGATCGGGCGCGGGGGCACGAAGCTCGGGCGCAGCATCTGCCGTTCGGCGACCTTGCACAGCCACACCGCATCGAGCACATCGGTCTTCGGTCGACCCGGTAGGTGTTTAACGTCGCGGGCGTTGACCAGCCACGGGTCGAGTCCGTGTGCCTCCAAGAGGTAGAAGACTGGTTTCCAATAATCAGACGTTGCTTCCATCACCACGCGTTCGATCCCGAGGTCGACCAGGTGGTTGGCCAGCTCGGTCAGCGCCCGGGTCATCGTGGAATGGGTGGTCACCTCCTGTAGTCGCGGAGTGGATGCGCCCTTCCCCGGGACCCGGACGCAGCACACCAGTTCCGCCTTGCCGATGTCGAGTGCCGCGACCCTGGCGATGATTTGTTCCTCGTCGCGGGATTCTGTCAGCATCTTCTGCTCCTATCCTCGGCGTATCGACGTGTCACAGGTGGTCGCCCGTGGGGGTCACAGGAGGGAAAGGCTTAAGAATCTGATCCTCGTGCTCGGTGATCGAATGGCAACACTGAAGGGCCCACGGCGTGATCCCCGCGCCCCGCTACTGAACAGTCTCGAAGAACTAGAGAGCCACGGCGTCGACAGGCGACCACGAGATCATTTTCAGTCCTGAATGGGCGTCCCGCCAGGGACAACGTCGCTACTGACTCATTCGTGGGTGGGTTCGGCCGGGTAGTTGTGGTCGAGCGCCTCCGAGGCTGAGCATCGCGAGTGCGATGACGGCCTCGGGGGTGTGGAACCCGAATCCGCGTCGGGTGATGAGGCGGATTTTGGTGTTGACCGATTCGATGCGCCCGTTCGACAGGCCGTGTTCGATGGCGGCGAGGATGGCGGGTTTGTGGGCGCGGATGCTTTTCTGCAACGCGACAAAGGCCGGGATCCGGGACCGTCTCGCCCAGCCGATCCATCGATCGAGTTCGGTGGCGGCGTTCTCGGCCGGGAGTTGGAAGGTCAACCGCAAGGTTTCCTTGAGTAGGTAGGCGCGGTGCAGCACGGGATCGTGCAGTTCGATCCACCGCAGCGTCGCCTGCTGCCCGACGGTGAGGGTGTCCGGGTTCTTCAGCAACGCCCACCGGCTGCGTTTCACCGTTCGAGCTGGTCCGGCCTTCGGGCGGCGGCGTGGTTTCCCACCGCCGCCGCGGGAGGCGTTCTCGGTGGCCCGGGCCCGATTCCACGCGGCCCGGCGGACCGCGTCGAGGGCTTCGGTGGCCCAGGCGACCACGTGGAACGGGTCCGCGCAGCGGATCGCATCCGGGCAGTACCGGGCCACCACCGATCCGATCCACCCGGCCGCGTCCGAGGTGACGTGGGTGATTTTCGCGCAGCGTTCGGGCCCGAGCCGGTCGAAGAACCCGGACAGGGTGGCCGCGTCCCGGCCGGGGGCGGCCCACACCAGCCGACCGGAGTCGTGGTCGACGACGACCGTCAGATACTTGTGGCCCTTCTTATAGGAGATCTCGTCGATCCCGATCCGACGCAGCCCGGCCAGCGGGTCCCGGGCGGGTGCGGTGTCGGCCCACACCCGGTCCACGATCGCCCCGACCGTGCGCCACGCGGTGCGCATCACCTCGCACGTCGCGGCCTTCGAGGTGTGCGTGGCCAGCCACGCCACCGTCTGGTCGAACGAGTAGGTGTGCCGGGCCCAGGGCACCGCGGCCACCGTGACCCCGTGTTCGCGGCAGGACACCCGTGGGGCGTCGGCCTCGATAAAGGTGCGGACCAGGCCGCAGTCCGGGCCGCGCCATCGCCGCCGCCCGGCACCGCCGTCGTAGCCGGGGCTGCGCCGACCGCACACCCCGCCCCGGGACCGGGCCCGGGCCTGCGGCCGGACCGCGACAATCACCGCCGCGGCCGATTCGTCAAAATCGACGTGCTCGATCACCGTCTTTTCGACACCCAACACCTGACGCCATATCCTGGCTTCGCGCACGCCGTTCTCCACACATGTAGCCGACTGACCCTAGACAAGCCAGAACGCTACTAGGACAACGGCGTGCGCCCTCACCAGGACCGGAATTCACCCACGATCACAGCAATAGAGCCCCATTTCAATCGGTTCACCGAATCGCCACTAACCGGAGCGGGCGGCGTGATCCTGATCGTTCGGGGTGTCCCGATTGACGCCCCGAAAGCACAATCATCACCGGACGGGTCAAACGGGAACGCGCAGATCAGGAGTCTCGGTCAACGACCCGCTTCCGATGACGTGCCGGTCACCGTTCTGCTTGCGGACAACCGCTAGCGATGAATCAGATAATGAATGCGTGCCTGCCGATACCTCTCCTGGGTCCATTGCCGTCGCGCATGTGCGTGGTCTCGCCGAGGGCGTTCCGCTCGATCGGACCCTACGTGTGACACTGCATTTTCACCCTGACCTACCCTTCGCTGACGGTTCGACGTTGGAAGCAATCGCGGACCGCGGCGCGTACCTGTCACAGTTCGAAACCCGAACCGGAAACGGTGGACTGACCGCCCACCTCGGCGGCGACAGGTGGAAGTGGGAAAGCCGCATGTTCGGCGGCGCCTACGACGAGCACGAGCCGGCGCAGCGACCGAAGTACGGATCGCTGAACTACCGCGCCGACCCCTACGGCGGATCACCTCGTTTCGGCTCCTCCTACTTCCTGCTGGCCGAGCACACCCTCGATCGCACCACTTTCTGCTTTCCCGACAGTGTCTTCGAGCCCGACCTGTTCGGCACCGCCGAGGCGATGAACTTGATGGAGGCCGCCGCCGCGGTGGAATTCGACGATCCGCTCGACGACTACATCGAGGCGCACGTTCACGGACCCATCGACATCGCGTCGGATGTTGAGGCCCTCGTTCTCGACCCGAGCTACCGCGACACACCTTTCGACGTGATCGCCCGGTCCCTCGCGTGCCCCGTGTGGTGGCACGACGGGTACACGGTGGGCGTCGAGGAGATTGCGCACCATCCCGACTACCGGGGGCCGCGCATCGTCGACCTGGCCCGAGGCATCGCACACGATGGCGTGCTCACCCCGTCCATCCTTGGTCGTGCACGGGGTGGATCCTACGATCCGCAGGACCTGAAAAAGGTGTGGCACTACATCGCCCGATACGGCACCCGAGCGTTAGGTATCGGCGCAGACGTGAGGACGGCGGACGACTCGGTCCGCTGAACCATCCCCAATCGGTCTCTCGGAGAGACTCGATGTCTGCCGGATCATCAGCAGAGTAAGTGACGGGGACTCTACGCTGAGGTAATGGACGGTCTGGATCATCCGGCCGCGAGGAGTGCCCTTGCGTCCCTCCATGCTGGTGGCCGGAGTGGCGGTGCGGTGGAGCCGTACCTGGTTGTTGTACGTGAGGATGTCGCTGCAGTTGCGCTCCGAAACGCCGAGTCGCGGTACGTCGTCACGGTGAACGAAGTGGACGGGCAGTGGGAAACCCCGCAAATGATGACTGTTGGCGAGTCGCCGCGAGCAGCCCCTGATCGAGATTTCCGGCCATCTTTCATCCAACGCCTGGAAATTTCTCGAAACGGACCACCCTCTGCTGACGGTGGTCCTCCCGACAGTTCATGGATCACCATCAGCGGCTTCGTGGCCAGCGGGGCGCGGAGTATCGCGATTACCAGTTCCCTCGATGAATATGTTGCGGATGTCGCCGATGACGGATTCATCCTTGCCGTGCTGCGGTCACCATGGCGCGAGAAGCCTTCCGTTGTCGTCGTCATGGGGGACGACCGCAGGATCCCGTGTGCCCACCCGAGCCTCGCTTGAACGATCCTCACCTGCAGAACTGTTGAGGGATCGCTGATCGGCAATCCGGTACTGCGTTTTCGTTCCGAACTGCTGGCTCGAGTTCTCCGGGGCATTCGAGGCTGGGGCAGGGAGTGAAAGCACTACCGTTATGTCGTGGCGTGGTTGCTATTTCTTGCCCTCGGAGTCGTGGCATTGGTCGCGCGTGTGGTCTTGCCGAGGCGTGCACGACTTGAGCGGGCCCCTGGGTTCCCTTGGTTCTGGTGGCATTCCCCGTTACGTGCCTGGCGGTCGCCGCCGCGGTGGGTGCTTTCACTGCCTGGCCCCACGCAGTGAGCGGCATGAGGAGTTTCTGGTGGGATCTGTCCAACCCGGACAACACACGCGGAATGCAATTCCTGTCGAGTGAGCAGTACCACCGGGCTGTCACCATGGGGAGGGCGAGGCAGGTGCTCCCGGTGGTAGCCGTGGCGGGCATCGTCTGGTGCGTCTGGACGTGGCGTCGAGGACGCGTGTGAGGCAGACCGTCTCCGGCATGGCGCTGCGATCCATTCCGTGTCTCAGTCCCGACAATCCGGCTCCGATGGAGGAACCTGCACCGGGACGAGATCGGCGCCCAGCGCGGACGGCACTTCGTCCCGGTGATGGTTCCGCTTCCGGTGAGGTTGACGGATCGGCCACCGAGACAGACGGTCACGGCGCAGTGCCAGGTCTACTTGGCCATGCTGGCAGTAGTGTCGATTGGACGAGGAGGTCTCTGATGCGAAAGACAGTGCTCTTTGCAGTTTTCGCGACTGCCGTGGTGTCGGTAGCAAGTGTGTTCGCCGCCGCCGTCGGACCCGGCCATGGCGACGGACCGGATCCCGAAAATGAGGTTGTCGACTCTCAGGATCCGGTCATCGGTGAAGGACGGCCCGCGACCACCGAAGATCTCTGGCGGGATGCGATGGAGGGCCAAGAGCTGAGTCAACCACCGGCGGTCGCGCCGGGTGGTTCCGCCATCACGAACGCTACTGCTCAGGGAACACTTACTCAGGATGACGAGTAATCCCTTTGTAGAAGCACGACCAGGGGAGACGAGTTCGCCATTCGGTCAACGATCAGTGACCAGTCACCGATCGTCATTCGGCTCCGATGGGCGTCCGCTGACAGCGAGCGCTGCGACACTATGGCCATGACGTCTGATCTTGCGGTCAACCTCCTGGCCACGTTCCCCGGCCGCATGTTGATCGATTGGTGGGGAGAGTGGCGCGCACTGCATCCAGAGTTCTCCTCCGCTGGGCAGTACGCCGACTCGATCGACACCGAGGACTACTCGGGCCGCGTGGCGATGGTCCTTCACATGTATCTGTACGGCGGCGACTTCCAGGACGTCATCGACCTCGACACCACCGACCCCGACATCGTGGAGATGAGCGAGGCCGTCGCGGCCGCACTGTGCTCACCCAGCCGCGAAACGCTGCTCTCCCCACAGAGTCATCACGGCAACCTCACCGAGTTCCGCACACTAAGCGTCGCTAACCGCCACCGACCCAGCGCTTTACCGGACGGCGCCTTCTGGACGGCGACGAAGTTTGCTTGCGGAAACGATGCCTGGCTGCTCCATGGCGAACACGACGCAGAGCGCAGTCCCCTGCGCTACGACGTTCATTTCGACCCGGCGGAGGCGCGGATCGCGCGGGTCGATTCGGCGCCCTCATGGGAGGCGCTGCTGACGGCGCATCCCCGCGAGCACGAAGGGACCGTGTTTCCCGATTGGCAGTCGATCGCCCAGGAGTGGGACGCGGTCCACGTATCGCTTAGTGGACTGCTCTGCGCCGAGCCGCTGATATCGCAAGTGCCCTACACCGGAGAAGATCCCAGCGGGTACACGCACTGTCAGTCCGGCCCCTACGTCGGCGTCGCCGAATGGGCCGTTCCGAGCACAGCCTGGCTTCGTCCGTCAGCCCATATGAGGGTCGAGCCAACTGCCCTTGCAGGAGGGCAAGCGATCGATGACCGGTGAGCGATCCGCTTGCGGAACGACGGTCGACTGCCGCCGGCACGCGCTGAGACGCCACTTCGTCCGAAGCAGGTTCGGGCAAAGGATCCTCTTCCTCTTGCCCGACGACGTCACTACCGGGAGAGTCACGACGATGAGTGTTCCCGATCGTACCGAGCTCGATCGGCTCTTCATGCTGTGGAAAAACAGATTGTGGACTGCGTTTGGTGTCTCTGAAATCGAGGCAGCGAGCGAACCGGAGCTCTATCGCTTCAGGGTCACCGGGATCGGTCGGCTCGACGAGAACTCTCTGGAGATCCACATCGAGTTCGCGCCTAATGCCGTCTACGGCATCGAGCACGTGCCCGCCTCGAAGGCTGGCATTGTGATCGCGCTGTACTCACATGGTGAGGTCAACGCTCCACCCGGGATGGAGCATCTGCTGACCGAATTCATCACGTCCGGCGGGATCCACCCCGCCAACCTCGTAGGCACGGATGCCGACGGCAATCCCCGGGTCTTCTGGGACACAGCAGGATAGGAACCCGCAGGCGAGTGTCCCGTGCCGGGCACTCGTACATCTGGTCATGGTGGCAGACGCCACCAGGCCAACGGTGACCTGTTCCGTATGCGGATCCTCATCCGGTGCTAGCGCAGGCGTTCCTCATTGCGAGCGGGAGGGTCCCGCGACCATCCTCAGGTGGCGTACCGGATGCTTAGGTCATGCGACAACCCCAGGCAGGTACCACCCGCAACAAGGCAGTCCGAACTGCAACGTGGGCGGCACTGCTATCGGTTGCCGTCTCCTGCGGCACCACCCCGGACCATCCGGGTGCCATCCTCGATGATCTCCCACCAGGCGCAGTCGGTGCCGTGTCGGTCGGGCCACAGGGTCTCGAATCAACAGGCGGCCGCACGATCGTGTTCGTCTTCGATGAGAAGGGAAACGTTCTCGGCAGACTCGAAGACGAACCGATCTATGCCAATCCTGTCTTGGCCTCGAAGCAGAGCCTTGTCACAGCGTCCGGCCGAGCGGTCACCACACTCACGAGTACCTCAAGGATCGACGTCCCCGTCGACGAGAGCATCGTCGAGGCCGCAGCGAACAATCCCGAAACCGGTTCCGCAACCGTCTGGTTCAACAGCGGACGCACCAGCAATTTCGTCTCGGTCGACGCCGACGGCCAAACCCACACGGGAAGCGTGGAAGGGATGGTACGAACGGCAACCTACTGCGGAGACCGCCAGTTCGCCGTCGTACGCGACATCATCCCCGCCGGGGACATGACCAAACACCGGTTGTACGAGCTTCTACCGGGAGGCAGGCTCGCCGTGCGTGGCGAATGGGACCTTCCCGTCGGCGTTGGACCGGCGTCGCGAAACCCCGCCTGCGCTGCTGACGGGCAATCGATTCTTGCACTGTGGAGAATGTCCCCGACGTCCTCGCCGCCCGACCACGACCTGGCGCTCGTCCGCATCGATGTAACTGACGGTTCGCAATCCGAAACCGTTCTCGACATGCCTGGGTACGCGCAGAACGCGTGGGGTACGACCGCAGTAATCGGTGATCGTTTGTATTGGCTCAATCAAGACGGGCAGGTCCTGTCCGTAGCCATCGAGGGTCCGCCGGCAGTGTCCCTGGAATGGACGATTCCCGACTCAGAGGAGGCCACCACAACGGTCAGCGGCACAACCGTCACCATCGTCAACTCCCGAGGCCGGCCGGTATTCTCGCAGCACGACTTGATCACCGGGAACCAGACGCGGGATCCGATTGAACTTCCCTGGCTCGAATCCATCGTCGGTTCACCGGCCGGAAACACCCTCTATTCGACCACGGATGTCACCGGACTCGAAGAACAGCCCCGGTAAGGGATCCCGTTCCGGGACGAGCGTCGCCGGCAGCCGGACATGCGCTCGGCGCCGATCTCGTCCCGCTGGTGGTTCCGCATCTGGCGCGGGCTCAGCGCCGGCTGACGTTACCCATGAGCAGTTCCAAGTCTGCGACTATCGACGCAGGGGAAGGCATTTTCTCGATCTCGTCGCGCACACGTTTTGCGCCGGTCCTTAAGGAATCCGAGGCCAGGGTGCGGAGTGCGGATCCGTGGACCTCGGCTGACGTCACGGTGAGCGGATCAAGCGTGATGCCGGCGCTGAGAGCTGTTAGCCGCTCGGCGTTGAGTTCCTGGTCTGCCCCCATCGGAAGGGCGATTACGGGTATACCGTGGGCAAGCGCCCCAATGACACTCCCTGACCCGGCGTGGTTGACGACGAGATCGCAGTGCGGCAGCACGGCTGATTGGGGTACGAATCGTTCGATCCGGACGTTGTCGGCGATTACCGGGATGCTGGCCGGATCGATGTTGACGCCGACGGTCGCGAGGACGCGCACAGGGAGCTTTCGCAATCCCTCAAGGACACGGATGAACAGGTCACCGGACTCGGTATTGAAGATGGTGCCGAGCGTCAGGTACACCCGTCCTGGCTCCCTTCCTGCGGCAAGCCAGTCGACGGCGGAAAACGGGCGGGTGTCGCGCTCCGATTCCGGCCGGATCGATACCGCAGTCCTGGGAAGCGGGAAGTCCGGGTGCCGGAAGGACTGCGGGAAAGGCGAGACCACGAGATCGCGGGTCAGTTCTGTGCATCCGGGGTCGTCCCCCAGGCCGTGAACTGCTCGTAGCAGCGCCACTGGCTGTCTGATGTGCTTGATGCGGGTCAGAGCGCCGGAGGCGATGACGTTGACGACGACGCGCGGGATCTCGGCTTGTTCGGCCGCGATCATTGCTCCGAAGTCCATTTCGTCGCAGAGCAATAGATCCGGTGCCCAATGATCGATGCTCTGCTGAACATCGCCGAAGCGCCTCGCGGCAAGGGTGCCCGCAAAGTACGTGCCGATCACAGAGAACTCGTGCTCGAGATCGGGGTGGGCCAGTGAGCCCGTCGACTCACTGGTGGACGTTGGGCCCGAACTTCCGCGAGGAAAGTACGCGTCGAATCCGCTCGCGCCGTCGATGATGCTGGCTTGGCCGCACACGCCCACGATGTGTCCCGCGCTGCGGAGTGCTCTCACGATTGGGAGCATGGGGTTCAGATGTCCTATTCCACCGGCAAAAGCGAATAGGACCTTCCTGACAGGTTGCACGCCATCATTCTGAAGCACTGCAGATTAGGACAATCATGCCCGGTTCCGATCCTCGATCGAGGTGACTACTGACCGAACGTGAAGCGCAGGTTCGCGTTGATGAGTTCGTTCACTCGCTTGCGCATCCGGACGGTGGTCTCCCGGTCCGGGACCGGGTCGTCGACAATCAGCGTCCAGGACAGAGTGGTGCTGCCGTGGGGAGGGCCGACGATGTCGAAGCGGATCCGTGCATCCGGACGCCACGGCCAGATTGAAGTCCATACGACGAGGTTCGGTTCGACAGCTTCTGCGATCGTGGGACGTTGTTCGTCGTTGCGCAGGATCAGCCACCGACGAACTGGGTCACGGTCAGGGTCGGTGAGCGCTTCGTAGACGATGCGAGGCGGCGGTGGTTGGGTGCGTCGCCGGCCGGCAATTTCGGGCACACCGAACCATAGCGTTGCCTCTCACTTTCGATTGCCGATTTGTGCCCGCTCATCGATCCCTCTACCGGGGCAGCCCGCGAGCCTCCGGTGGATGCTGAACCACCTTGTTACGGTACTTGCCAGACGGGTCGCCCTCTTGACAGAGCCGGCAGAGCGCCGCGGCCGATTGGTCGGTGATACGTCGATCAAGCTAAATGCGCTCGACCAGAGACCTTCTCGCAGGGACCGCCATCTACCGGAGGTACACGATGACAACACCCATGGAGCCCGCTGCCAACCTGTCTGCGTTCGCCGGTTCCTGGACCCTAGACCCCTCTCGTACGTCGATCGCATTCCACACCAAGGCATTATGGCTACTCCCGGTCACCGGAACTTTCCAAGCGGTCCAGGGCACCGGAACGGTCAGCGACGACGGCAGTATCACCGGAACGCTGGTCGTCGACGCCACCTCCGTGAACACCAAGAACAGCAAACGCGATGCACACCTACGGGCCGCCGACTTTTTCGACGTACAGACATACCCCGCCATCACCTTCACCGCGACCGAAGCACGACACGCCGCTTCGGAACACATACACCTCGACGGTGACCTGACCGTTCACGGCCAGACTCGACCGCTCACCGTCGCCGCCCATATTGTCGCCACGGATTGCACCGCGACGGTCACCGCCAATCTGCATCTCGACCGCAGCAATTGGGGCCTGACCTACACGAAAAAGGGCTCCCGCCTCGCCACCCGGATCGTCATTGATGCCCACTTCGTCAAGTCCTGACCAACCGGCACGGCGGCTGTCGATATACACAGTCCGTGACAGGAACCTGCACCGGGACGAGATCGGCGCCCAGCGCGCACCCGCAAGAGTCGGCGCTCGTCCCGAAAGCGGATGGTTGATCGGGATCGAATGCCGACGGGCGAAGAGGTGCAGTCTGGGCTGCCAGCGGCCGCCGAGTGGAAGGGCAACTTCCAGGAATCGCCCTCGACTGGCGTTCGGAGCAGCGGCGGTGTTTCAGCCGACTGCAGGGGCGGGCCCGTCCGTCGGGTGGGTGTGCTGGAGTTCAGCGTTGATGCGTCGGGCCTCGGCCAGTTGGTCTTCGAGGATGATGATGCGGCACGCGGAATCGAGTGCGGTGCCCTGGTCGACCAGTTCACGGGCGCGGGCGGCGATGCGGAGCTGGTATCGGGAGTAGCGGCGGTGGCCGCCCTCCGAGCGTCCGGGGGTGAGGAGCTTCGCGGCGTCGAGGCTGCGGAGGAATGCTTGTGTCACGCCGAGGATCTCGGCGGCGTGACCCATGCTGTAGGCCGGGTAGTCCTCGTCGTCGAACTTCCCGGCCGGGCTGCGGTCGGGCGAATCGTCCTGAATGGGGTGACACCTTTCAACGGACAGGGCCCCCGGCGCCGTGAGGCACCGGGGGCCGGTTTGATTTCCTTGTTCACTGCATTTTTTCCGGCTGTCGAGCTGTTCTTGCTGCCCGGTCGCCGGCCGGAGGTGCCGGGGCCTTACACACTCACAACAACCCTTACCCGACACATCCTGGTCTTGCGGTACCGCTATGCGGGTAGTTCATTCTCTCCCGCACCTCGTGAACTCTTTCCTTGCGACGACAGGAACTCTACAACGGCTTCACCTCAATGTCTACTCCCGCGACTGCAGAATTTCTGGAGTGGGTTGACCAGGGATTTTCATACGAACCCGGGAGGCCGGGGGTGGTTCCGTCGACGTCGATGGGGGCCCCTCGACGGCTCCGTAACGGGATCGAGCTGCGGTGCGGACTCCGGCGTAAATGCCCCGATCAAACGTTCCTGTTGTGCCCCAACCACTCCTGACGTGGGGTGGCAGGGAGTCCAGATCGACCGTTGCGGCAGGGCATCGGAACGGCCCGCCTCGCTTCGTGATGGCTGAAGAAATGCCGGGGAATTGAGACAGATTGCGGTGGCCATGCCGTGAGACACGGTGACAAGTCCGCAGGTCGCAACGTCTCAAAATGCCACCGGCAGCGAGACCCTACAGTTCGTGTAGGGTCTCGAGAACCGTGGCCAAATCTCATGCGAGATGGCCACTCGGTGGCTAGTTGGCCAATTGGGTGAGATTGTCGCGGCGTGGCAGCGTGGTGGGGCCGTGCGCCGGGGCGGATGATCCAAAGCGAGGTACTTCCGATGCTGGGGAGCTGACGTGATGGGGATCGCTACGGCTGGGTCGTCGAAATCGGCTGTCGGGTCCGTGGACAGTGGTACGGCGTTGCTCGCCTGCCCGTTCGGCCTCCCCGGTCGGTTCCCCTGCCCCGATCTCACACGCAGAGGCTGACGTATTGGCCGGGCCTGCCGGAATACTCTGAGCCTGGAGTCGGGGGCCAGACCCGTCGGGACTCGCCGTGGGCCGCGGTCCGGTGTGCGTGCATGACTTCTTCGCGTTGGAAGGAACGGGGATTCCACAATGAGCGAGACGGCATCGACGGCCCGACGATCGACGATCGAGGTTCGAAATCCCGCCGACGGAACTGTCGTCGGCGCCGTACCGAACGAACCCGCTGAGGCGGTTGCCGCAAAGGCTCGTGAGCTGCGGTTGTTTCAGCCGGAGTGGGAGAGGATCGGCCCGAAGGGCCGCAGGCGCTGGCGCTGGCTGCTGAAGTTCCAGGACTGGATTCTCGACAACACCGAGCACATCGTTGCGGTGCTGCAGTCCGAGACCGGGAAGACGCACCTCGACGCCAGTAGTGAACCTCCGATTTGCGCCGACATGCTCAACTATTGGGCGGGAAACGCCGAGAAGTTCCTCGCGGACACCCACCCCAAGATGCGCACCCCCATCGGCGTAGCCAAGAAACTGACCGCGCTGTACCGGCCGTACCCGGTCGTCGGTGTCATCACGCCCTGGAACTTTCCATTTTTCAACCCCGGCGTGGACGGGATTCCGGCGCTGGCCGCCGGCGCCGCGGTGTTACTCAAACCCTCGGAAGCGACGCCGCTGAGCGCGGCGGAGTTCGTCCGTGGCTGGACCGAGATCGGTGCGCCGCCGGTGCTCACGCTGGTGACCGGCTTCGGCGAGACGGGGACTGCCGTCGTCGCCAACGCTGACTTCGTGCAGTTCACCGGATCGACTGCCACCGGCCGAAAGGTCGCCCGGCAATGCGCCGAGCGGCTGATCCCGTACAGCCTCGAACTCGGCGGCAAGGATCCGGCGCTGGTCCTCGCCGATGCCGATCTCGACCGGGCAGCCAGCGGCATCGTATGGGGCGGACTGTATAACTCCGGACAGGTGTGCACCTCGGTGGAGCGGATCTATGTCGAGGAGCCGGTATACGACGAGTTCCTGGCGAAGCTGACCAAGACTGTGCAGGGGCTCACACAGGGTCAGGACGGGCGCCGTCCTGAGTTCGACGTCGGGGCGATGGCCACGGCCGAGCAGCGAGACATCGTGCGGCGCCACGTCGACGAGGCGCTGGCCGCGGGTGCCCGGGTAGCGACCGGCGGTAAACCGACCGGGGTGGGCACGTTTTTCGAACCGACCGTGCTCGTGGACGTCAAGCGGTCGATGTCGTGTATGACCGAGGAGACATTCGGTCCGACCTTGCCGGTGGTGAAGGTCGCCGACGAGGCCGAAGCGATCCGGCTGGCCAACGACTCCGTGTACGGGCTGTCGGCCTCGGTATGGACCCGCGACAAGGACCGCGGCGAACGCGTTGCCCGCCAACTCGACGTGGGTGCGGTCAACATCAACGACGCCCTCACGAACACATCCCTCTGCGCAATCCCGATGGGTGGTTGGAAACAATCCGGTGTGGGTGCGCGACACGGCGGCGCCAGCGGACTCCTCAAGTTCTGCCGACAGCAAGCGATCACCGTGCCGCGGATTCCGACCCAGTCAAAGGAACTGCACTGGTATCCGTCCTCGCCTCGCAAGGTCAAGTTCGCCTACGGTCTGATGCGTGCGGCCGCTGCGCACGGATTACGCCGATTCGGTATCACGCCCAGGGCAGCGAGGACCGAATCATCGCTTCGATGAACGGAAGATTCTGCGCCAGTGTCGACCAAACTCTAAGGATGGCAACGCTTCTCACTAGCACTCTTGAAGAACGACACCGGCGAGGAGATACGGGGCGTTTCCTGCCTAGCTCTCGCATGTCGACTCTGGGACGAACACAGGAGCGGCGTGGTGTGCGAGTCCTCAACGCGGGCGTCCCGTCGCTGGTCTAGCGTTCGAGCCAGGCCGAGTGTCAGACTTGAAGTCGTGGCCAGGACCAGCGAAGAGGCGCAAGACTATCCGATAGCCCCCGACGTGCCGATGCCGCTGATCGCACGGGTGAAGGCGCTGCGCAGGCTCCACACCGGGCCCGAAGAGATCCGCGACGCGGGCGGGCCTGTCACACTCGTCAGGCTCGGACCCAGGCGACTGGCGGCGCCCATGGCCGTCGTCACCTCGCCGCAAGGCGCCCACGACGTCCTCGGTGGATCGGACGGCTCCTTCGACAAAGAGATGATCACTTTTGTCGAGGCACGAAAGTGGTTCGGCGACAATCTGTTCAACATCACCCACGAACCGTGGCTGAGCCGACGCCGAACCATGCAGCCCCTGTTCACCAAGAAACACGTGGCGATCTACGCTGACCGCATGGCCGATATCGCCCAAACCTCGGCGGCCACCTGGGCGAAAGCGGGCTCGATCGACCTCGACAAGGAAACCCGTCGGCTCACCATGCGGGTGCTCGGACAGTCACTGTTCGGGCTCGACCTCGGTGCGCAGGCCGAAGCACTCGGACCGCCGCTCAACCGGGCGGTGCAGTTCGTGACGGATCGCTCGCTACAGCCCGTTCGCGCCCCGTCGTGGCTGCCGACGTTTGCACGACACCGGTTTCGAACCGCGAAAGACGTCGTCGACAGAACGATCGATGACGCCATCACGGCCGCCCAAGACGACCCCGGGCGAAATGCCGAGCTGATCAGACTCTTCTTCGAGACGACGGATCCTGTGACCGGGAAGCGGTTCACCGACCGGGCGATCCGCCAGGAGCTGTGGGCATTCCTCTTCGCCGGACACGACACCACCGCGACCACGTTGGCATACAGTCTGTGGGCACTCGGGCGCGACGGCGCGATCCAGGAGCGCGTAGCAGCGGAGAGCGCCGCCCTCGGCGATCGTCCGCTCCAGGTGGACGACGTTGCCCACCTGCCCTACACCGTCCAAGTGATCCATGAAGCCCTGAGGATGTGTCCCCCCGCGGCGGTCCTCGCGCGCATGGCCATGCGCGATGTCGTGGTCGACGGCTACCGAATTCCTGCCGGCACGAACGTTGTCGTCGGGGTCTATGCGCTCCATCACGACCCCACCCTGTGGGGCGACCCTGGTCGGTTCGACCCGGAGCGGTTCAGCCCGGACCGATCGGCGGGGCGCAACAGGTGGCAGTACCTGCCGTTCGGAGGCGGTCCGCGCACCTGTATCGGGGATCATTTCGCCATGCTGGAAGCGACATTGGCCTTGGCCAGCATCCTCCGAACAGTCCAGACCGAGTCCCTGAGTGTCGACTTCCCGCTCGTTACGCCGTTCACCATGGTTGCCGGCGGCCCCGTGCCTGCCCGTATCCGAGCGAGGACATCCGCTACACCGACATAGCTGTGAGTAGCAGCGGGCTTGGCACCGACACCATAGCGAATTCGGCAGGGCGCAACGGGAACGCCGTGTCCGCTGCCGTGCTCCCCGGCTTTTCTACGCGTCGCATGGTCGGTGCACAGCAATGATGGTCGGGGCACAGCAATGTCGGGTTGGTACGCCGGACCAACGCCGAGGTTGGATCCTCCCCCTTCCGTCCCCGGCTGAACCGGAAGACCGACTCAATGTGTCCTCCCGCGGACGATCGCTGACCGGTCAAGGATCCCCTGTTGGAACGTCGAATCGGGGGTCGCGGTAGACAATGGTCAGGTGAGCTTTGAACTGTGCAAAGAGTCCTCTGCCGCGGATTGGCTAATCAAGCAGGGTCTTCCGTGGTATCGACTAGCGGGGCGAGGTCCGCTCGGATTTCCGAAGTATGCGCGGGTGAGGTTCATACCCGATCCGAGTTTCCCCGGCCAGAAGACGAACGAGGTCGAGTTCGACCAGAAGGAACTGACCGAGAAAGAGCAGGTCGGCGTCGCACTGGACCTCCTGTCGCAATACACAACTACACCGAATGAGTGCTACTTCTGCATGTGGGACGGATGGGAAGATACTGCCATCCACGTCGCGCCCAACTTCGTGATCCCTAACCGCGACTATTGGCTGTTCCGCGGCACACTCGCGGACTATGCAGACTGGAACAGCAGTGACCCTGCGCGGTGGCCGTACGGTTACTCACCTGACCCCGCATTCATTTGGCCAGCAGATCGCGCCTGGTGCGTGACCAACGATGTCGATCCGCACTTCGCAACCATCGGCGCCGACGTGGAAGCAATAGATCAGATCGTGGCCGACCAACGAATCGACGCCGTGCTCGACGACCCAGAGCAGGAGCCACCGTACTGGGGCTAGTCACGGCACCGCGGCGCTGCGCTACGGCGAGATGTTGGCAACCCGCGCTGCGTGGTTTCGGGCCCGCCACCGTTTGAGGATCGGCTTGCAGTGTTAGCGTTCGGACCGGCCGATGTTCGTGTCCGTGAGATTGCGGTCAGGAACGGTTATCCGGCCGCGGGTTGATGGTGTCGCTGTCCCACTGGACGCTCATCGTGGCGGACACTTCGAGTGCTTCCAGGTCGGAACAATTGGTGATCGCGTGGACACACTCTGTGGATGCGCCAACGTAGCTGGCCATGAGGTCGATGTCGGTTGCCACGCACCAGGCGCGGTCGTCGGGCCACCAGAGGTTCGGCGACAAAAGATTGCGGAATTGGGTTCCAGCCGCGGTGATTGAGTCGGTGAGTAGAAACATCGCCATATTGCCCGCTTGCAGTAGGCCGGCGTTCTCGCGGACGTCATCGAGCAGGGTGCTTCCTTCCCATATGGCGTACCAGCACTGGTCGGGTGTGGTCGTGAAGTTCGCAAGTACACCGATGAGAGCTTCAGCTGTCGGGCCAGTGAGCTCACCGGTACTCGGAGCTTCGTCCCATAGGCCCGGCTGACCTTTTCTGGCCGCGGGTGTAGGGAGTAGGAACTCCCATTCCATCAGTGGATGCGCGGTACGCTCGTTCGCCGCTGCGACGGCGTGCCAGGTGATGGGCTCGCGTTGCCCAGCGGAGGGACCTGTGCGCCGATGGGCAGGATGAAATATCCGTGCGTATGCATCGAATTCCGGCGGCACCACCTGACCGACGAGGCCGGCACGATGGTCTATGGCGAATCGCTTCAGGCTTTCGTCCACCCATGTGCCTGCTGATACGTCGCGTTGAAAGCTATCCGCAGTCCACATGACCAGTAGGATCCCACGATCTCCGCGCCTGGTACTGGAAACAGATTGTGGCTGCTCCGGTTAGGGATCCTCATCCGGTGCCGACAGGCTTTCCCCGCTGGGGTGCTTCGTTGACATGTGCGGACTTTCGGTCGCCACGCAATGAGGTGTGTCAGGATCCGGACATGGCCTGGTTCATGATCGACCCGTCGAATGACAAGGAAATCGGTGCGATCGCGCATGGTCCAGTACTGCTCGCCCGTGTCGAGGGTGTCACGGTCGGATTGCGCTCGATCATGGCTTACTCGGCCGGCCTTGAGGTCGCGGTGACCGTCGTCGGCAGCGGCATCCACGCCGAGGCGATGAGACGCCAATACACGGCGTCAGCTGTCATCGATCCTGAGACGGGTAAGCGCCGCCCCGGCCAGGTGCATGGTCGCCCGATGCGACTTCGTGCACTCGAAGATTCGATCCTCCAGCCAGTGCCTCGAAGTGACAATCGCGGTTGGTACGACAGCCAGGACCTTTACCAGCGCGAGTACCTGTACGAAGTGACCGGGTTACCGCAAACCCGAAACCTGCCGCTGGTCGCTGAGTGGCCCGAGGTCGGACTCGAACCTGTGACCACGCACCTGGTGCTCCCGGACCCGTCAGA
The DNA here is from genome assembly GCF_030056875.1 of Rhodococcus sp. IEGM 1351. Taxonomy (NCBI): domain Bacteria; kingdom Bacillati; phylum Actinomycetota; class Actinomycetes; order Mycobacteriales; family Nocardiaceae; genus Rhodococcus; species Rhodococcus sp. IEGM 1351. The sequence continues at coordinate 255,953 of NZ_JASHKU010000014.1, forward strand.
GCTTGCCGGCGCGATCATTCCTCTGCCTTAGTGGAATCTGGCGACCGTTGATGGATCCGCTTACGGCTGCGACACCGTTCGAGTATGAACGGGCAGAACTCCACCGCGGGGAACTGCGTGCGACGGACAGCACGGGTTCGGTAGCGTTCATTGATGGACCTGGTCACTCTCGTTCTCGCGTCACCACGCGGACGATTTTTCTGCGCGAACGTCGCATACATGTGCAATACGGACGAGCGAGCCGCCCGTCCACGAACACTTGCGGACGTGCTCGAGAGGATCGAGGCAGTCGATGTTCAAGCCATCTCGGGGCTGTCCGAACTGGACCTACTCAACGCTCTCGCTATCGCGACAAACTGGGCACGGTACTGGCAACCGCCGGACGAGGACGATCTCATGTTCGCCACGCCGGAAACCGTGGCGGCTTTACATCCGGTAGCTGCCACCGTTCTGGAATCCCCGCTCACCCGGTGGTGGGCGGAGCCAGTCGACCTCGACAACCAGCGGATGATCGGCCAACTGCCTCCGGACGAGGAGTGGCCGGAATCGACACTGCCCTACCGCAGTACTGCTGTCGGCCTCGATCAATGGCGCGACCACGTCCTCACGATGGAAGCACGGTTTCGCACTTCGCGCGCAGAACGTCCGGACAACGCCATCAGTGGGGAATGGTGGTCGACACCGTTACCCAGTGCCGCCTTGGAAACCAGCCGGGCACTGGATGACGTGGGCGCACTGGAACTGCTCCTGGAAGAAGACTCGTTCGGCGGGGACGAAGCGCGGGTCTGGCCGGTCACTGTCCGCCGCACACCCCGGGTCTACGAGATCACGAATCCGACGGACTGGGCGCGTTTGGTCGACGCGTATCCCTTGGCCGTCGTCGAGTCCAAGCGCTCCGATTGGTTCCACACCACCGGTGAGTATCACGACTGGTTCATTCCCGACTGGACTGCGGTGGCCGACGACTACGACGCCGTGCACCTCACTTTGCACGGCTACCTGACCACACCCGGCCTCGCAATCCCATTGGCAGACAACAACGGTGCAACTGTCCTGGCCGGGTGGAACCCGGACGCGACGTGGTGGCTGAACAACGACGTCGCTCACGTCGACGACGAGCCCGCCTTGTGGCGATGGTGCGACGACCACTGGGTACGAGCCTGAGCCCCGGAGAAGGATCCCTTAGCGATCCGTCGCGGGCAAGCCCCACTCCCCGCTGTGTTCACATAGTTCGCCGATCGCGGCGACCGTGCCGTCGTTGTGTGGATCGACCCAAACTGGAACAGCCTCACGCAGCCGAGGGACGAGCACATGGTGTCCTCGGCTGGGCCACTGCACGAACTCATATCCAGCCAGCTCCCACTGAACTGTGTCGGCGGCCCATACCGAGGCCTCACCGAATGTGGCATCCATCGACAGCCCGTGGCAGAGACCGAACCCGCCGACGCCATCCGCACCCTGCCAGCCAATGGTCACGGCGTACCCGCTGTTGACGGCGAGCTCCCACACCACTCCGTCCAACTGCACGTCGCGTCCATATCGCAAGCACCGCATATCGCGGGCAACCGCTTTGAGTGCACGCACCCACGCCTCCGGGGCTTCAACGCCGTGGTCTTCCCCGACCGCCGGACCGCTATCGAACATGGCGAAGTGCCACACCAAACTGTCCTGATTCCACCAGTCCTGGATCGGCATGGAACTATCTTCGCGCGTGCGAGCAGGCTGCCGATGCTATCCAGGCTCTCTGGAGACCGGACGAGGATCCCGCTCCGGCACGAGGGGGGACTGTAAGAACAACGGTGTAACTCTGAAAGGAGATGCACCATTATGACTGAT
>NZ_JASHKU010000150.1:0-243 GCF_030056875.1 Rhodococcus sp. IEGM 1351
GGCGGCGTACTGCACCGACAGCGGGTTGCTCTGCGGCGCCCACCCCGGGAGGCGGGCCGGGTCCCCGCGCCTGCCGGGCGGTGGTCGCCCGGGTGGGGGCGGTCGTGTGAGCGAGAAGCGTTGTCGATGTGGAGCTAAGGTGCTTGATGGTCGTGGTCGGCTCAGTGGGGCTGGCGCTTGTGGGCGCTGTCATCATGGCCATGGACCTCGCCGCCGTGGGCGGCAGTGTGCGGGACCCGCTGG
>NZ_JASHKU010000151.1:0-242 GCF_030056875.1 Rhodococcus sp. IEGM 1351
CAACCCCCCGCACCGCGACGCCGCCGACCCCCCCCGCGCCGCCGCCGCCCCCGGCCGATCCGGAAACTCCGCGGCGTCGTCGGTAACATCTGCGGCGGGGATCTTGCGTGGACGTAGGCCCTGGTCGTTCGTCAAGTGGGGCAGGCTCGCGGCCCCCTCCGACACGCGCACGACACGCCAACCGCGCGGAGCGGGGCTGTGCCGCGACCCGGTCCGGGACGCCGAATCCCCGGCACCAACCG
>NZ_JASHKU010000152.1:0-241 GCF_030056875.1 Rhodococcus sp. IEGM 1351
GCAGAGGAGGACGGCCAGCCCCGCGGCGTGCCCGCGGGTGGCGCCCCAGGCCGGGCGCCGGGGAGGCGGGGCGAGCGGGGTGGGGCGGGCGCGGGGGGGGCTGGCTGCGCCGGCGCGGGGCCCGGGTGGGTCGGGGATCCGGGGGGCGGGTGGGAGGGGGTGGGGGTGGGGTTTGGGTTCGATGTCGGTGACGGGCTGGTCGCGGAGCGGTCGGGGTTCGGTGGTTCGTTGCTGCGTGCTG
>NZ_JASHKU010000153.1:0-239 GCF_030056875.1 Rhodococcus sp. IEGM 1351
GGCGGCGGCCCGGGCGCCCCGACCCTCGCCCACGTCGCCGCCGCGTGGGACGGGCCCGGCCGGAAGCGAGTCTCCCGGGCGCCGGGGGGGGCCGCCGGCGCGCCGGCCCGGCGCTGGAGCGGGACCACGAGGAGCGGTGACCCGCGAGGGTCACGGGTAGGCGCCCCGGGGCCAGCCCGGGCAGATCAGGCCCGGCCACGAAGTGCCCTTCGTCGCCGTCACCGACGACGGTGCGCACG
>NZ_JASHKU010000154.1:0-239 GCF_030056875.1 Rhodococcus sp. IEGM 1351
CGGCCAGGGGGTGTGGGTGGACGGGCTGCCAGGTGGGGCCGCAAGTCTGCGCGCAGTCGGAGTCGGGGCCGGCGCCCGTGGCGAGGGCGGGGTGGGGTGCCGGCGCAGCCTGCGGGGGGGGCCCGGCCCGACGGGGGCGGCCCGGGCCGAGGGCGGGGCGGTCGGCGCGGCCTCCGTTCCGGGCGCCGTACTGGGCTCCCGGTGGTGCGCGGACAAAGCGGTGTGGGTGCGCGACGGCG
>NZ_JASHKU010000155.1:0-239 GCF_030056875.1 Rhodococcus sp. IEGM 1351
GCGGCACCGCCGGATCGCCTAGGTTCCCCCCGCCGCCGACGCCGTCCGACCCCGCCAGCGCGCCGGCCCAGCCCGAGGGGGCGGCGGGCGGCGCGCCGGGGCGGGCGGGGGGAGGGGGGGGGGGTCCGGGTCGGGGGGGCTGGGCGTGCCGCGGGTGGGGGGCCCGGCCGAGGGGTGCGGGGATCTCCGATGGGGGGCGTGGGTGGGTCCAGGCACCGGCGACAGCGCCGCCGCCGCTG
>NZ_JASHKU010000156.1:0-236 GCF_030056875.1 Rhodococcus sp. IEGM 1351
GAGATCATCACCGCCGAGCACGGCAAGGTCGTCTCCGACGCACTCGGTGAGGTCTCCCGCGGCCAGGAAGTCGTCGAATTCGCCTGCGGCATCGCGCACCTGCTCAAGGGCGGCATGACCGAAAACGCCTCCACCAACATCGACGTCTCCTCGATCCGCCAGCCCGTCGGCCCGGTCGGAATCATCTCCCCGTTCAACTTCCCCGCCATGGTCCCGATGTGGTTCTTCCCCATCGC
>NZ_JASHKU010000157.1:0-236 GCF_030056875.1 Rhodococcus sp. IEGM 1351
GACCGGCGGGATCCGGCCCCACTCGGTCAGCTCGTCGATCATCTCGATCGCCATCGCCCATTTGGGGCGGTGGTGCTCGGTGTCGGGGATCGCGGACCGTCGCCGGCGGGCGGTGATCGCGGCGACGGCGTCGGGGTCGGCGGCCGAACGATCGTCCCAGCTCTCGGGCAGAAACAGCCGTCAGTCCAGCGGGGCGGACGCCGCATCGGTGGCCGCGTGCACGCTGACCGCGATCT
>NZ_JASHKU010000158.1:0-235 GCF_030056875.1 Rhodococcus sp. IEGM 1351
TCGGTTCGCTGGTCATTGATGTGCAGAGCGACATCGTGCGGCCGGCCGGCGGGGTGGGGGCGCAGCTGGGCAGTCCCGTGGGGCGCGTCCGGAGGGGGGGGGGGGTGCGGTGGGGGTGGGTGTTGGGGCTGGGGGATGGGGGGGGCGGCCGGGAGGCGGGGGGGCTTCGGGGGCCAGCTCCGGCAGGCCACGCAGGCCTCGCCGGCGAGGGCGGGAGGGGTGCTCGGGGGCGGGA
>NZ_JASHKU010000159.1:0-234 GCF_030056875.1 Rhodococcus sp. IEGM 1351
ACCGGCGGGATCCGGCCCCACTCGGTCAGCTCGTCGATCATCTCGATCGCCATCTGCCATTTGGGGCGGTGGTGCTCGGTGTCGGGGATCGCGGACCGTCGCCGACGGGCGGTGATCGCCGCGACCGTCTCGGGGTCGGCGGTCGACCGATCGTCCCAGCTCTCGGGCAGAAACAGCCGCCAGTCCAGCGGGGCGGACGCCGCATCGGTGGCCGCGTGCACGCTGACCGCGATC
>NZ_JASHKU010000015.1:0-195815 GCF_030056875.1 Rhodococcus sp. IEGM 1351
CCAGTCCAGCGGGGCGGACGCCGCATCGGTGGCCGCGTGCACGCTGACCGCGATCCCAGTGTCACCATTGAAGGTGTTGACCGGTTCGCTCTACCGCGCGATCTGCCTTCGTGGCTTCTGTCAGTTCTGCGGCCGGTCGACACGACAAGGACCGGCCGACCTGGCTTGAGAGGAGCGTGGCGTCGCCCCGACTGGGATATGCCGATCGACCGGTCCATGCCATCCCACCCACTAGCAGGGCAGGAGACATACCACCATGATCGTCATCGGGATCGATGCGCACAAGCGCACCCATACGGCCGTTGTCGCCGATCAGAACGGAAGCCAGCTGTCGACGAGAACCATTCGGACCACCAGCAAGGACCATCTGGCGCTGCTGCGTTGGGGCGCGGAACAATGCGACGATCGCATGTGGGCGGTCGAGGACTGCCGGCACCTGAGCCGCCGCCTGGAGCGGGACCTGTTGGCCGCCGGAGAACGGGTCGTGCGGGTGCCGCCGAAGCTGATGGCGAATGTGCGCGACGGTGCCCGTACCTACGGAAAGTCTGATCCGATCGACGCGCTCGCGGTGGCTCGTGCCGCACTTCGGGAGCCAAACCTACCGGAAGCCCGTCTCGACGGTATGGAGCGAGAAGTCCGGCTGCTGGTCGATCACAGGGACGATCTCGTCGCCGAACGGACTCGCATCATCGGGCGGTTGCGCTGGCACCTGCACGAACTCGATCCTGGCTGGACACCGCCGAAGAGGTTGGATCGGGCCAGCGCCTACGACAAGATCGAGGCCTTCCTGTCGGAGTTGTCGGGGCTCGTGTCGGACTTGGCGACGCGCCTCGTCGACCATCTCCGGCGCCTCACCGTCGAGATCAAGGAACTCGCCACCGAGATCACCACCCGAATCACGGTGCTGGCACCGTCATTGCTGGCCATCCCCGGATGCGCGCCGCTGACGGCGGCCAAGCTGATCGGTGAGACCGCCGGCGTTGATCGCTTCCGGTCCAAGGATGCCTTCGCCCGCCATAACGGAACCGCACCGCTGCCGGTGTGGTCGTCGAACCGCGCACGACATCGTCTCTCGCGTACGGGAAATCGGCGGCTCAATGCAGCAATCCATATCATCGCACTCACCCAGGCTCATTGCCACGACGATGCTCGTGCACTCATGTCCCGGCGTAAGGCCAACGGCGACGGTGGCATGGAAGCTCTGCGCATCCTCAAGCGCAGGCTTTCCGATGTCGTCTATCGCGCCATGCTCGCAGACCGACCATTGATGGGCTCCGCTACCGCTGCTTGACAGAGGAGCAAGTGACAGTTGCCGACCTTGCCGAGGGTGCCCGAGTACTGGCGGGCCACGCCCGGCGAAGCGGGTCCGTCCTTGATGAACCCGGTGTCATCGATGACCCAGGCATCCGGGTCGATCAGACCACACGCCCGGCGGGACAGCGTTTTCCGCACCGGAACCACATCCCACGGCGAGGTGGTCACGAACTGCTGCAACTGTTGATGATCGACCCGCAACCGCTGCGCCATCGGCTGCATCGACTTCCGCCGCCCGTCGAGCATCAACCCCCGCGCATACAGTCCCGCCTTCTCCCGTTGATCCTTACGCGCCAGCGACGAGAACACCTCACCGACAAACGCATCCAACTGTTCCCCGACCCGGTCGAGAGCGGCTGTATCCATGCCCGCATGCTCTCGAGAAGGCCACGAAAACTCGAGCCGACACGCCGAGCTAACAAAGTACTACTAGTGAGATGCCGGAGCCGTTGACGTTGACGTTGGATTGGTCCTCGTGTCCCAGCCCTTGGAGGACAGCGAGGACCTGGACGGCGAAGGCCTCATTGATCTCGATGAGGTCGATATCGTCGAGCTCAGCCCATGCTTGCGGAACAATTTTTGGACGGCGGGGACCGGGCCGATGCCCATCTCCGCCGGGTCGCAACCACAGTCGCCCACCCATGTAGGAAGCCGAGCGGCTCGAGCCCGAGTCTGTCGAGTTGGTCTTCGGCGACGACGAGGCATGCGGCGGCGGCGTCGTTCTGCTGACAGGCGTTGCCAGCGGTGACGGTGCCATCGGGTATGACGGTGCGGAGCCGCGCGAGCTTTTCGGGAGTGGTGTCACCGCGGATGCCCTCGTCGTGGTCGAAGACGATCGTTTCGCCTTTTCGTTGCGGAACTTTGACGGGGACAACCTCGTTGTCGAACCGACCCTCGGCCCAGGCGGCCGCGGCCCGATGTTGGCTCTGCACCGCGAAAGCGTCGGCGGCCTCGCGGGAGATGGCGTACTTGGCCGCCAGGTTTTCGGCGGTCTCGATCATCCCGGAGATGTAACCGAACCTCTCGACGGGCTGCGCCCGTTCGCGACCACGGTCGAGCCGATCGTGGAGTTTGACCTAGCCTTGCCTTGAGCCCCAGCGCATGTCGGTCGTGTAGAACTCCACATTGCTCATACTCTCGACGCCACCGGCCATGACGACATCGGCTGCCCCGCTCTGAATCATCATCGCGGCGGTGGCGATCGACTGCAGTCCACCTCCGCACCGCTATCTGGGCGCGCTGCCCGGCGTGGACCTGACCCGGTGCTGCGGCGGGTCGTTGGGGTTGAACTCGCCGGTGCCCCGAGGATGCGCGGCGAAGCCGGATACGGTCGGAGTAACTCAGGGGCAGGGCTTATGGGGCAGTGGCAGTTGGTCAGCACGCGCGGCCGGAGGTATCTCGGCGACGAACCGTCCGCCGGTTCGCGCTGGCCGGCCTGCTGTTGCTGGGTGTGGTCCTTTTCGCGTGGAACGCGCCCACCCACGTGGGGTGGGCGCTCGGCGGCCTGGCAGGGTGCCCGCTCCTCTACGGGGTCCTCGCGGTGGGAGTCCTGCGGCCGACCGCGACGTCGACGGTGCGCTCGGAGCTAGGGATCTCACTGAATGGTTGGGACTGGGGCGTCCTCGCCCGAACTCGCGCCGGCGGAAACTCATCAAGATCGCGGTCTGGTGTCTGCTCATTCCGGGGGTACTTGCGTTCTTTCAGTTCGCATTCATCAACAGGTGGGTCGGGGAGGTGTTTCCGGTCACCGATCCCGGGATCCGAGCGGCGCGCGTGGGCCGGGCGGATCTGGTTCTGTCGAGCGGGGTGTACGGGATTTTCGTCTACGCCTTCATCCGCGCTGGCATGCTCGAAGAACTTGCAGCGCGGCTGCTGCCGTTGATCGTGCAACGCTGGCGGCCCGGCGCCCACTTCCTCGTTGCGGCCATCGCCGTCGCCTCCACGGCGTGGTTCTCCTGGGGCCACGTCGAATACGGCACCGCGAACGTCCTTACGGCACTGGTCGGTGGTGTCGTCTACATGGGCCTGGCCCTTTCCACCCGCTCGTTGTGGCCGGCGATCATGGCGCACGGCATCTATGACCTGTTCGTCTTCTGGGTGAGGATTCGGATGTGACGGCCGGGGCCCTGGTCTGCGAGGGCCACCACTCCCGGACGGGTTGTGCCATGCTGCGGGCACAGTGTCGAAGTCGTGAGGGGTGACATGACTGTTCATACGTTGGTGCGTTCCACAGGCAGGCGTGGTTGGACGGTGCGGTGCGATGTGTGTGGTGAGCGCGGTCGTGGAGACGGCGTGTTCCGCCCGTCGGGGTGGGCGGGCGAGTCTTGTGCGCGCCGGCCCGTGTCGGCGAGGATGGGTCCGATCCCTGACGTGCGAAGAAGGAGTCGGCGCGATGACGAAGTACCTGATCTCGTTCCCGAGTGGTGCCATGGATTTTCCCGACGAGGATCTGCAGGCAGCGTCGGATGCGTCGCATGCGGTGGTGGAGGAGGCGAAGGACGCCGGCGTCTGGGTATTCGGCGGTGGAATCGACGAGAGCGTTCCGCCTGTCCTGGTCGATGGGGATGGCACGGTGACGGAGGGCACGTACCCGCAGACGAAGCAGCTCGAAGGCGGCTACACGATATTGGAGTTGCCCTCCCGCGAGTCGGCACTGGAATGGGCTGCGAAGATCGCGGTTGCCTGCCGGTGTGCGCAGGAGGTGCGCACGTTTCATTACGATCCCGCCAGCTGACGGGGTTCGACCTCCCAGCAATCGCATTCGGCTTCGGCTAGATCCCCTTCCCGCCCCACCATCCACCGGGGCAAGACCCGCACCGCCGCCACGTGCACCGCGACCGGCTCGCTCGGGGCGTTCAATCCGTTCACGTCGACTTCCGGGGCCAGGTCCATCACTCGCCGTGAGCCGTGTAGCGCTCCTATTGCTCGTGGCCGAACTCGATCGGCCGGCTGTGGATTCCTGCGGGGGTGAGCGATCTGGTCGTCACGCTCGGGGAGCGTCGCGGCCACATCCGGTTCCTCTCGACGGGTCTCCCTTGTCCGCGAGCACCCGATGCGGGCGCGTTCTCGGGCGTCGTCGTCCGGATCGAAGTCGACCGCAAGCGCAAACATGCTGAACTCTCGGCGGAACGCTCATCGAATTCGCCTGCAGGTGAGCGCCATTCGGGGGGATGCTACCGAGCAGGAGATCCTCGACCTCGACTTTCCTCGCCGTCGCGCGGCACCCAGGACGCGTCGGCCGGGATCTGATTCACGGGCCGGCCACTGGATGGGAGATCCAGATTGCCCTCATTCGTGCAACTGGCTGCGCGAGTACAGGATCGACCACGTCGCACACCTCGGACCGTCCGCAGTCACTGGAATCGCAACCCTACTCGGACTCGACACCGAGACCATCGATCAGGCTGTCGGGAGGCCAAGGTGGTACTGACGATCCCTGGGTAGTCGTCGGCGACAAGCCTAACGTGGAGCTATGGAACTTGGACTGCACATCGCCGACTTCACCTTTCCGGACGGCCCGTCGACCCTCGCGCACGACTTGTCTCGCATTGCCGTCACCGCCGAGGACGTGGGTTTCGCCAAGATCAGCGTCATGGATCATCTCTGGCAGATCGAACCGGTTGGACCGATCGACACCGAGATGCTCGAGGCCTACACCACTCTCGGTTATCTCGCTGCCGTCACGAAGAAGGTGGACTTGCTGGCCTGGGTCACCGCGACTGTCTACCGCGAGCCGGGCCTTCTTGCCAAGGCCGTGACCACGCTCGACGTCCTGTCCAAGGGTCGTGCCTACCTGGGAATCGGCGCCGCCTGGAACGAGGACGAGAGTGTGGGACTCGGGCTCCACTTCCCGCCCACGGCCGAACGCTTCGAACGGTTGGAGGAAACACTGCAGATCTGCCTGCAGATGTGGAGCGAGAACGACGGACCGTTCGAGGGGACGCACTACCAGCTCGGCCGCACGATGAACGTGCCGCAGTCGCTCCGGCGCCCACACCCGCCAATTCTGATCGGCGGTGGGGGTGAGAAGAAGACGCTTCGGCTGGTCGCGCAGTACGCGCAGGCCTGCAACCTGTTCGGCGGACCCGAGGTCGAGCACAAGCTGGACGTGTTGAAGAGCCACTGCGACGCTCTCGGAACCGACTACGACGCCATCGAGAAGACCGTGATGTTCCCACTCGACCCGGGTGCGGGTGGACAGAACGTGGACAGCCTTCTGGGTCAACTCGAGGACTTGTCGAAGCTGGGAGTCACTCACGTTCACGGATGGGTGCCACAAGTCGCGTCGATCACGCCCCTCGAGATCTTGGGCGAGCGCGTGGTTCCGGTGATCGCGGACTGGTGATCTCTCCGACGCACGGATCGCCTGATCGGTCGCCCGCGGTAGCGCCCGCCAGGCCTCGGTGGAGTGCATGGTGGCGAAGCTTCGGCGAGGCCGATGGTGGACGGAAACTGGACGGCGAGGGGCGCAGCCTGGTCCCGGTGAACGCGACCGATGCGCACGTGAACCGCGGAGTGTTCGCATGGTGAACCAAAGTGGTCGAAGTGAATCAAAATCGGGCGCTTGAATATGCTCTGATGATGTCGCACCTAACCTGGACTCGACGCGAGACCGATAGCCTCACGAGGAGCCTATCGACCTCGGAACGAACTGACGCGGGAGAACAATCATGAGCGCCGATAAGCATCCAACCATCATCTACACGCTGACCGACGAGGCGCCGTTACTCGCCACCTACGCGTTCCTGCCGATCGTGCGCACCTTCGCCGGTGCCGCGGGCATCGAGGTCGAGTCCAGCGACATTTCGGTACCGGCGCGGATCCTGGCCGAGTTCCCCGACCGCCTCACCGAAGAGCAGCGCGTCCCGGACAACTTGGCCGAGCTGGGTCGGCTGACGCAACTGCCCGAGACCAACATCATCAAGCTGCCGAACATCAGCGCGTCTGTGCCGCAGCTCCTGGCCGCCATCAAGGAACTGCAGGGCAAGGGCTACCGGATTCCGGACTTTCCGGAAGCCCCCAACACCGACGAGGAACGCGATATCCGGCAGCGCTACGGCAGGATCCTCGGCAGTGCGGTCAACCCGGTCCTGCGTGAGGGCAACTCCGACCGTCGCGCACCCCGGGCGGTGAAGGAGTACGTCCGCAAGCACCCGCACAGCATGGGTGAGTGGTCGATGGCCTCGCGCAGTCACGTCGCGCACATGCGGCACGGCGACTTCTACCACGGCGAGAAGTCGATGACACTGGACCGGCAGCGCACGGTCCGGATGGAGTTGGTGACCGACGGCGGCGAGACGATCGTCCTCAAGGAGGGGCTGACCCTGGGCGAGGGCGACATCATGGACAGCATGTTCATGAGCAAGAAGGCCTTGCTCGACTTCTACGAGGAGCAGATGGAGGATGCGCGCAAGACGGGCGTGATGTTCTCCCTCCACGTCAAGGCGACGATGATGAAGGTCTCGCACCCCATCGTCTTCGGCCACGCGGTGAAGACCTTCTACAAGGACGCCTTCGCCAAGCACCAGAAGCTGTTCGACGAACTGGGCGTCAACGTCAACAACGGCCTCGTCGACCTCTACGACAAGATCGAGACGCTGCCGAGCACGCAGCGCGAGGAGATCATTCAGGACCTGCACGACTGCCATGAGCACCGTCCCGAGTTGGCCATGGTCGACTCCGCCCGCGGCATCTCGAACTTCCATTCGCCCAGCGACGTCATAGTGGACGCCTCGATGCCCGCGATGATCCGCTCTGGCGGCATGATGTACGGCGCCGACGGGCGACTCAAGGACGCCAAGGCGGTGATGCCGGAATCCACTTTCGCGCGCATCTACCAGGAGATCATCAACTTCTGTAAGACCAACGGCGCGTTCGACCCGACGACCATGGGCACTGTCCCCAACGTCGGGCTCATGGCGCAGAAGGCCGAGGAGTACGGCTCGCACGACAAGACCTTCGAGATTCCGGAGGACGGCGACGCCAACTTCGTGGATGTCGAGACCGGTGAGGTGCTGCTCACCCAGCACGTCGAGGCTGGTGACATCTGGCGCATGTGCACCGTCAAGGACGCGCCGATCCGCGACTGGGTCAAGCTCGCGGTCACCCGGGCACGCAACTCCGGCATGCCGGTGCTGTTCTGGCTGGACCCGTACCGCCCGCACGAGAACGAGCTGATCAAGAAGGTCGAGCTGTACCTGCAGGATCATGACACCGAGGGCCTCGACATCCAGATCATGTCGCAGGTGCGCTCGATGCGTTACACGCTGGAGCGGCTGATCCGCGGCATGGACACCATCGCCGCGACCGGCAACATCCTGCGTGACTACCTCACCGACCTGTTCCCGATCCTGGAACTCGGCACCAGCGCCAAGATGCTGTCGATCGTGCCGCTGATGGCCGGCGGTGGCATGTACGAGACGGGCGCCGGTGGGTCGGCGCCCAAGCACGTCAAGCAGCTGGTGGAGGAGAATCACCTGCGATGGGATTCGCTCGGTGAGTTCCTGGCATTGGCCGTCAGCCTGGAAGATCTCGGCATCAAGACCGGCAACGAGCACGCCAAGATCCTGGCCAAGACGCTCGACGCGGCGACCGGCAAGCTGCTGGACGAGAACAAGAACCCGTCGCGCAAGACCGGCGAGCTCGACAACCGGGGCAGCCAGTTCTACCTCGCGTTGTACTGGGCACAGGAACTCGCCGCGCAGACCGAGGACAAGGAATTGGCGGAACGTTTCGCCACCCTTGCCGAGACGTTGACCGAAAACGAGGAGACCATCGTGCGGGAGCTCATCGAGGTTCAGGGCTCACCGGTCGACATCGGCGGCTACTACCAGCCGGACAGCGAGAAGGCCGACGCCGTGATGAGGCCGAGCAAGACTTTGAACACCACGCTGGCGGCCGCGCAACAGTGAGCCCGAACCACTGAACCGCCGGTTCGTGAACTGTGCACGGGTCGAACACTGGTGCGGGGCAGGGTCCTGGCCCTTGTGGGTCAGGGCCGCCCCTCCAGCGCCCCTGTGACCGCCAGGTCGTCGAGCAGCCCCAAAAATGCCCGGGCACAGGGGAGGTCGGCAGTGGCCCCCGCCACGGTGGGCCAGTCGACCTGCTCGCGCAAAGCGCGGGCGACCGGCAGCATCGGCACGAAATCACACCGATGGGAACCGAGACGACGGAGTTTGTCGATCATCAGATCGGTTCCGCTGAGGACAGGCGCCCAGATCTGCCCGATCCGCATCGTCTCGGCCCGCTCGAGGAGTCCCTCCCCGGTCCCGGTGGTACCGGCCGGATACAGCAGGGTGACCCGGAGATCACCGCCGACGACCTGCCGTGACCCGAGGCGGGAGGAAGCGATGGACCGCATCCCACCCGCAGCCAACGCGGTCCGTGCCTCGGTCAGGTGTTCGTCCGAGGCGATGATGGTCACCTGGTGCTCGGCTGGCGGTCCGCCGCGGGCGTAGACGGCGCAGTCCCCGCCGACCGCGAACGGCACGTCAGCGGCCGAGAGGATGGTCACTGCCCGACCCAGCGTCCGCATCAGCTGGGCTTCGCGGGCCGCGACTATTCGAACGGTGGGGTAATCCTCCGTCCGCGGAGAGCAATGGCGCGGCAGGTGCTCGGTGGTCATGACCGGTGGGTACCCGGCGTGTGCGGACCTCAACCGTGCGATGGGCGATCTCGCTTCACGGAGTGCGGCCACAGGCGGTTGATCGAGGGACCTTCGTCAGGGGCGCCGAGTACGGGTCTGCCAGCGTGTCTTCGCCCGTGGTGACTCTTGCAGCAGAAACCGACCGATGGGCATTGTTTTGGCGGTCTCATCGAAATGGTGGACTCCGGTGTAGTCGACTGACCGCCGTCGGTCTGCGCAGCCGCGATAGACGTGCTGGCGGCGTCAATGTCTCATTGGCTCTGTACAATTCGGAGATACCCGATGGTGCTGGAATCGGGACGGCCCGCGGGAGGCAGGAATGGGGTCACACAGCGCGGGTTTTCCTGGAGACTGATGAGTTATGACCGATCAGCTGCATGCCGACCTCACAGAACGTCTCGGCCGGGCGGTCGCCCGTGCCGCCATGGATGGTGATCCCCTGTTCGGTACCGTCGAGATCACCATCGCCGAGCTTGCTGAGCTGCTCGAAAGCCGAACCCCTCCCGGCGAGTGACCGGGGGATGTCTGGTCAGGGTTGTCGCCGGTTCGTCGCGCATACACTAGGGCGATGACCGATTCGTCAGCGCCGGTGGCTCCGTTCGGGCGCGTTCTCACAGCGATGGCTACGGCGTTCACCGTGGATGGTGAGATCGATGAGGAGGCGACTGCTCGGATCGCCGTACATCTGGTCGATCATGGGCACGACGGGCTTGTCGTCTCGGGGACGACCGGTGAGGCGGCCACGACTACCACCGCCGAGGACGGTCGGATCTTGCGAGTGGTCAAGGATGCGGTGGGCAACCGCGCGAAGATCGTTGCCGGGGTGGGAACGAATGACACGCGGCACACACTCGAATTGGCGAGGCAGGCTGTCATGCTCGGAGCTGACGGGTTGCTGCTCGTGACGCCGTATTACAACAAGCCGAGCCAGGGGGGTGTACTGCAGCACTTTCGGTACGTCGTGGAGGCAGTCGATGCTCCAGTCATGGTCTACGACATTCCCGGCCGGGCCGGTACCAAGCTGGCGCCGTCGACGTTCGAGACGATGGCGGAGTGGCCGTCCGTGGTGGCGGTGAAGGATGCCGCCGGAGATCCCACTCAGGCGATCATGTTGCGCGAATTGGGCTATGCGGTCTACTCGGGAGACGACAGCCTCACTCTGGGTTTCCTGGCGTATGGGGCGTGCGGGGTTGTCTCTGTTCTCGGTCACGTGGCAGGCGACGAGATCCGCACCATGATTGACGCCTTCTTGTCGGGGGATGTGGAAACCGCACGGGAGATCAATGCCCGCCTGCAGCCGGCGTTGCATGCGGTCATGGGTGTCCCCAATTACGGCGCGACGACGGTCAAGGGGGCACTGCAGTTGCTCGGAGTGCTGCAGAACAGAACTGTGCGGTCCCCGCTACTTGCCCTCGACGACGGCGAGTACGAGGCGTTGCGGACGGGGCTGCTCGCCTCGGGGTTGCTGCACTGACCGAGCTGAGCATGCACTCAAAGCTGTCGACGCCGACGTTCCCGCCACACATGCTGCTACCCGGCCCCAGCGCACGGGTCGCCATGGTTGTCAGGTGCCGGAGGCAGCACCGGTGGTGATTGGTTGCCTGAGGATCGTGCGTTGCTTCTCGGGCGTGATCCTGCGGAAGTCGTTGAGGTAGATCTCGTGGTGCTTGCCGGACACACATAGTCTGTTGCCGGGGATGAACTCGTCGTGCAGTTGTGCGAGCACGCCTGCTTCGTCGTCGAAAGAGCCGGTGTGCAGTGTCTGCACGCACCGCCCTTCGCTCAGCGCCTCGAGTCGGACGTCGTCCAGACGTATCGGGCGGTTCTTGGCACCGGCCTCTTCGACCGCGGTGGTGAACATGGCCTGGTCGACCCAGTTCGGGGTCATGATCATCATCGTCCAGTCCCATCGCGACTTGTCCCGCACCGTTGTGAAGGAGTCCATGTCGTCTGCCCACCACAAGCCCTCCAGCGGAGGAACGACATAGTCGCGGCCGAGGTCACGCTTGCTGGCGAACTTCAATTTGTACGCGAGGGGGTAGAGCGCTTCGACGGCGTCGCTGAATGCGGGTGAGGTGTTGGGGTCGCCGTGACCGTCGATCATGAGATACTGCATGTCGGGCACATCGACGATCCTGAACTCGCCTCGTGGGGCCTGGTAGGCGGCGAGGGTTTTCTTGAAGTCGGTCTTGTCCGTCATCGGGCACCTGGACTCGCGTAGCGAGCCACACCTTTCTGCCTCCACGAGGCTCGACGATTATGAGAACTGTGGGGTGCGGTTCCGTCTCGGCCGCCACGAGGTGGAGTCCGCGGCGGCCGAGGATCCGCGAGCACCTTCGGGGTACGGGCCGGAGGAGGATCTCGAGGTCAGTCAGTGAGGGTGGGCGGCGCAGTGAGGAACGGGCGCACTTCGAGCCACTCATGGATCGGTTTCCCTCCCGCCCCCGGAGCGGCGGAGAGCTCACCTGCCAGCTCGATGGCGCGGTCGTAGCTGTCGACGTCGATCATCATCCAGCCGGCGATGAGGTCCTTGGTCTCGGCAAAGGGGCCGTCGGTGACCGGTGGGCGACCCTCGCCGTCGTAGCGGACGAACACCCCGTCGGGGGCGAGCGCTTGACCGTCGACGAACTCGCCGGTGCCTTCGAGTCGGTCTGCGAAGTCTTGCATGTACTGGACGTGGGCCGAGATCTCTTCCGGCGTCCACTGGTCCATCGGCACGTCGTTGACCGCAGCAGGGGCGCCGCGGTAGTGCTTGAGCAGAAGATACTTGGCCATTGTGGTTCTCCTCGGTGATGGTGCGGCCCATTGTGGTCGCGTTCATTGTGGAGACGGAGCCAGTCAGGATTTCTCGACACGCCGCCGAAGAATTTTTTGGGGTCTCGTCCGAACCGGGTGCGGGCACTGGTAGTTGCGGTGTCCGGGCGCGTTGTGCACAGCGCTGCGCGACGCAGCACCTCACAGTGTCGGCCGATCGAGCGGACGTCGCAGGGGATCGAGCGCGCCGGCGTCCCGTAGCCGGCCGTATACGCGAACAACCGTGTCGACGTCGCCCGGTGCTGCAATGTGCAGAAGCCGGCCGCTGCTCAGCGTGTCCTGACGGACCGCCTCCGGGCCGTCGGGCACCAGGACTGCGCGGGCCGCGGACAGATAGCCGAACCGGCCGACGACCGGATCGCCGACGGTGAAGCCGGCGTCGTCTTCGAGGGCATCGAGAATGTCGTCGTCGCTCACGTCACCGAAATCCGGTTCCCACACCGACGCAAGCGTTGCGAGCAGTTCGGATTCGGGGACGACGGCGCCGTCGGGCGCATCGACCGTCATCACCAGTGATTGCAGGAGAAACTGCGGGGCACCACCCGCCACGCCGGACAGTTCCACTGCCCACCCGTCCGCACCCGCGTGCATCAGTCGCAATCCGGTCCCCGTCAGGTCCGACCACGCTTCCGCGCCCTGAGCGTCCAGGAGTACCGCTGTCAACTCGTCCGGCGCACAGGCGGTGTCCGGGCCCGACGCGTGAACCTGCCGCCACTCGCCTCGCGCCGGTGGCGCAGCCGCCGGCAGCAGTTCCGTGACGTGCTCCAACGTCTGCCGCCACTGTCCTGCCAGCGTTTCGACCGGCTCCCGCCGCGGTCCCCAGAAGGCCCGCACGACGCGTCGCATTCGAATATGTCCTCCCTCGCGATCCCTACGGTCGTCCGTGCGTCCCCGGGCGGGATCAGGGTCCGCAACGAACAGTGGTGCACCTGATTCTGTCATCAGATGCGTCCTGCCAACTGGAAAGGAAGCATCGATTCCGGATGCTGGTGACCATTTCGGCGATCCCCTCAGCTGTGGCAGGTGCCAGGGTGACCCCCAACATGCAGTGACCGGCGGCAATGTAGAGGCCGCGGTGACCGGGAACCGGGCCGATGGACGGCAGGCTGTCGGGCGTGGCCGGTCGCAAACCGGTACGGGCTCAGTAGCTCCGATGATCGGCAATTGGATGCCCAGGGGAGTGAGAAGCGCGTTTGTCGCGGCACCGAGCGCGATGACCGCGTGGTCGTTGTCCAAGGAGTGGTCCGGCGTTTGTGTCGACCACTTCGCGCCTGCGGGAGTGACGGTCTCCACGGCAGTGTGCTGGAGGACGGTGACGCCCATGTCGGTGACCTTCTCGAGCAGACCTTGGAGCAGGGATTCCCGGTTGACGTGTCGGTCGATCGAGGTGTGGGCGGCGACCTGCACCCCGGGGCCGACGGCAGTACCGCGTTGACGTGCTTCGTCACCGGACAGCTATTCGATGCTGCCCGGGAAGCCCAGTCCTGTCGCCTCACTTCGGCGTGATGGTCTCGGGTACGGAGCCGCTCTCGCCGCGGCCGACGATGAGCGCGATGCATGCTGAGGCGGCCGAGGCTGGGCCCAGACCCGCGCGTACCCAATTCCAGCGATACCAGTCGGTCAGGGTTGTGTGCACCGCCTCGGGTGGGAAAGCAGGGTCGTGCATGGCGAGGTTCGCGTCCACGAAGTAGATCGGGAGGACCAACGGGGTCCCGACCATGCCTACGGTCGCCAGAGTCCAGGCGCGGCGCCCGGGTCGATGACTCTCGACGGCGGAGTAAGTGGTGATGGCGACCATCACTGTCGAGGCGAGGTCGAAGGGGAACACCGCCGCTCCGGTGACGGGGCCGTAGACCGCGAAGTGGTGCAGGAATTCCGCTGGTTCCATGGCAGCCAGGTCGGGACGATCACGGTTTGGCTGAGCAGGGCGCCGCCGGCGAAGGCCGCGGTGGTGGCTACCGCGGCGGTGTCGATGGTATGGGCCGCGCGCCCGGAAGGCGCTGGTCCGCGAGGAGGAGTGATCCACTGAGGGGTCAGGGCCATTGGGCGACTCCATATCTCGTGCCCTCGATGGTTCTGGTCGGTGCTGGTGGTTGACGATTGGTTTTGATGAACGACTGGTTCTAAAATGCGGCGAATGCCCGTGCGAGTACGCCGTCACGGTCGGCGGCGGGAATCACGGATCGGGGGAATCGCCGTGGTTCGCGCAGTAGACTGACGGTCCCCGACGAGGAGGGTCCGATTGCTGATCTTCGGCGAGCCGTACGAGGCGAGTAACGGCATGGTGATCATTACTGTGTCGCGGACAGGCTGGGGTCATCGGGCTGAGCGCCCGGTTGGCATCTACACAGTCGGTGCGGAGGGTGTTACTTGGACGCCCGCCGTCGATGCGAGCTGGCACGCGTTGATCGGGGTCTGCACGGGTTTCGCGGCGGCCGTAATCGGTACGATCGCGGTTTTGCGGCGTCCTCCATGGCCGGAGATGACCGAGCGGGTGATGACCGCGCTTGCGCAGGCGCGGATTGCTGAAAGCCGACATCGGTAGGACATCGATCCGCTCGCCGCACTCCTCCGCGCTGATTGCGATGCACGTGGGCTGGTGCCGCGCATTGGTGGTCGCGCGTCGGACGGTGGTAAGGATCTTCCGTCCCAACCAAGACGAACGCTCCGGCCGGGGTCCACGGCGACGAATTCACGGATTCTGAATGCAGAATCGCCAGGTGCAAGGATGTCGGGTGCCTCGATGCGGCATCCCAGGCCCGCGCCTCGGCGGAGCTGGATCCGGTCTTACGCAGAGGGCATCCGGACCGAAACCACATGGGCGCCCGCATCTATCAGCGCAGTGCGTCCTCGAGCAGGAACAGGGCATGGGCGGTAGTCGCCTCCACCACGTCGCCGGGATCTCCATCGAAGTGCCGCAGCTCGGTGCGAGCGGAACCGTCGGCGAAGACCCCGAACCACACTGTCCCCGGTGGTTGTCCGTCCTGAGATTGGGGCCCGCCGGCACCGGTGACAGCCACCGCGAGATCCGCGCCGAGCAACTCGGCTACTGATGTCACCATCGCGCGGGCACTGGGTTCGCTGACAACCGGGCCGTCGGGAACCTGCAGCAATCCATGTTTCACCGAGCTGGCATAGGCCACGATGCTGCCTCGATACCACTCTGACGACGACGGCGCGGCACCGAGAACGGCGGAAATTCTCCCGCCAGTCAAGGATTCCGCTGTGGCAATGGTGAGTTGCCGATCGCGCGCAGCCACAGAGATCCGTTCCGCACGCTCGTCACACCTACTCATACGCCGCGCACCGCACCCCGGCCGATGCGGCGGGGTCCACAGACACTCGCCATTGCCGCCGCGAGCACAATCACCAACAACATCACATTGATCATCTGGCCTCCATCTCGTGCTTCGAGTAGAACTCGTTGCCGACTCTTCCGGACCTGTAATTCCCGCGAGTGGTGCACCGCTCGCCTTCGACAGATGAACCGGCGCCGGTAATTCTCGGCGGCGCCGCCAGCTACGGGCTGAACCGGGGAGCCTGGTCGTCGTCGCGTCCGGACACGACGACCTGGGTACCGAAATACCCCACGAGGAGTGGGCGTAATCCCCGGATCGCAATCGCCCTACACGCGAGTGCCAATTCGGGAGAACCGCTACCGCGACACCCGACGATGAGCGAGCGCGGGGTGCGGACTGGGACTCCACGAGCTCGTGTCGACGACGACTCGCGGAGTCCCGGCTCGGCGCGACGTGCAGAAAGGAATTCGGGCCGGCGCGTTCACGGACTGGACGCGAGGTACCCCTCAAAGCCGCGACAGCCACCAAGGGGTGCTACCAATCCGGTCAACACACCGCGCGTGCTCACTCTTACCCACCGACCAGGAGCGCAGGGCCTCACTGGGTGTCGACCTCCGGGGCGGGCATGTACAGGTCAGAGGTTGGGAAGAGCCGCGGCGAGGAAGACGAGGCCGGCGGCGATTCCGAAAGCCCCGGTGAGGATGCCGAGGAGCGCTTCCAGTCCCTTGGGCTCGTTCCCTTCGACGGCGGGGTGCCGGTAGGCGGCGATTCCGGCCGCGATGGCGCCGGCACCGAGCAGTATGCCGAACCCGAACATCCAGAACATCACGATCGACAGCGAGCCCAGCATGAACGAGAGGTCGGTGCAGTATTCACCGAGAAGACGGGGCGGCCCGGGCCAGGATGAGCGTGGCACGGATTTGTGGGGATCGTGTCGGAACCCGGTCGTGGTGGCCGTCATCTTTCAGGTCCTCAGAGTGTATGCAGTGGGGGATCGGATATGTTTGTCTTGCACCAGGTCCGGTCCAGCGGTGGCGGTGCACCGCTGAACCGAACCGGCGTGCGTGGTGCGCGGGTCAGGCTTCGATGGGGGTGCGGTCACCGCACGCCACGGGTGAGCCGCCGCGGGTGATCTCGATGCGCCGCGGCTTCGCTCGTTCGGTGACCGGCAGCATCACGCTGAGAACACCGTTGTCGTAACTGGCCGAAATACGGTCGACGTCGATGTTCTCTCCGAGCGACACCTGGCGCCGGTAGCGGCCGCTGAATCGCTCCGATGTCAACCACTGCACACCATCGTCTGGCTGGCTTCGATGGGCGGTCAGGGTCAATACCCCGGCATCGACATCGATGTCGATCGAGCCGGGGTCCATACCGGGCAGATCGGCGTGCAGGACGTAGTGGTCGTCGACTTTGTACAGGTCCATCGGCATGAACCGCGGACGACGCGACGATCCGGTATGAGCGTCCAGCAACGACTGGGTCATCGAGTCGATGTCGGTGAAGGGATCGAAACGCAGCACAGCAACACACCTCCCATGATCAGTTAAGTGGTCCGCCACCTCGGCGAAGCCTCCATCACTGTGCGAAAGCAATTTAGCACTCAGTCACTCCGAGTGCCAGAACTGATGGTGGTGTTTCGTCCTCCTCCTCTTAGTCGTACCCCCGCTACTCGGTGGTTACCGACGAGGAGGGGTCGTCGGCGGGGTGGCGGGACGGCCGTTTCGAATGGGGGTCATGCTTCGGCGAGGGGAGGGGCGTCCCTCGGCCGTGGTGGGTTTATCGAGCCAAGCTCGCGGCCGCGTCGGTGCCGTCCGGCCTCGTCAAATTGGGGCCACGCGGTGCCCGGATCGAGGCCGGGTGCCTCGATCCGGCCTCGACAGCATCGACGGTGTAAACCGTGGGCTCTAGGTGTACTGACCCTTGGTGGATCGGCGGCACGTTCCTCGCCGACCGGTATGTCGCGCGGTCGAACCTGGCCCTCTCGGGAGCGTGACCGATTCTTATCGTCGGTCGATCACCTGCTGAGCGATCGCACTCACGCGGCGTGGGTGGCGAGAACTTCGCCCGCGGCCTCCTCTTCGGAGCCGAACGCGTGCGCAGAGAAAGCAGATAGGTTGAGTGCACCATCTTTCCGTCGGCGGTATACAGCTGAAAGGACATCGAACTGAGAATCCCCAGATCGACTGCGGCCGCCGCGAACTGCGGCCAACGCGGTTCCGAACGAAGATCGTCGCTTCGCACCACGAGATTGTTGAACGCCGCCGCCACACACACGGTCCCTTTCCGAGTTGATGCTGTGCATGGTCAAATTTCTTTAATAGTGGGGAGGTGTGGGCGCGACGGTCTCGAACCTCTTGCCGGAGGCTGAGATCCCGGGCACCGGAATCGCTGGTCTTCGGCGGGGAGGGAAGCGTCCGGTGACGCGCGGGAGCCGGCCGGGCAACAACTACACCCTCCGGTGCCAGGCGAGACCTTCTCCTGGAGCAGATTTGGGCTGGAGTGAGGGCTCTCACCTGGTTCCTCACGCAGACGGTGCGCCCCACGCGAGTTGCCTACCGAAGGGGGTGTTGCGCCCCGGGTTCAGCCGAGACTCTCGGTGACCCGATCGGCTCTTCTGGCGGGGTTAGCGTGTGCGGCTTCGAGGGGGTGGGATCATCCCGTGAGTCCGACGGTGGGCGTGGCGGTGGGTTTGCTTCCTGGGAGATGCGCGTTACCGTGGAGCAGAGGTTGAGTTCACAGCCCGGCAGACAGTGTCCGTCACCGGCTACGATTCTCGGCCTTTTTCTTTTTGAGGTCTTTCGGGCCGGTCCCACCCCGGAGGAACCTCATGACCTATTTCCGTGCCGTTGTCGACTCTCCGGAACAGGTGCAGGCCTGGTTAGCGGACACCTGCCGATGGAACACCACCGCCGCCGGGGCCACCGAGTTCCGGATCGAGATCGACGAGCCCCCCGGCGGCCCGGTCGCTCGGCGAATCGGTGCTGACCGGTCACAATGTTGTCGTCGACCTGCTACATGTTCCTTTTCTCGGGTGCCCCGGGTTCGCCGCATTGCACCACACCGTCACCGATCTGTCGGCGCAGCGGTGCCGCCTGACCGTTGCCGCATCCGCCGATGTGCGCTCGATTCTGGACCGGATCGGCATCGGTGCAGCGGTGCCCTGCTTCGGCACCGTCGCCAACGCAGTCCACGCCGCCCGCTCACCCCAGACCTCCGCCGGCAGCGAGGATCCGACCTTCACGATCCTCGACCGCTCGGGCCAGCGAACTGCTCTCGCGGAGTCCACGCCGTGGGTCCCGGTTGTCCCGGAGGGCAGAGCGTTGCCCGATGACAGCGCCGTGTCGATGCACTGTGTCTGCCGCCGGATGGTCATCGGCCCGGTGACTGTCGCCGGCGGTACCGCCGGCGGCGGGCAACCGACTTTGCGTCAGCCCAAGGGTCCGGACCCGTTGTGTGGCAACCGGTGCGCGGGACCACCAGGGCGGCGATGGCAGCGGAAGCGACGGAGTTGACAGCGCTGAGCCGGATGGTGGCCTTCGGATTGCGGTGGTGCGCCATAGCAGTGGCCCTGCCGGGGTCATCACGGCCGATTTCGGGATGGACAATGTGGCGTTTCTCCGGAAGCTGGTCGCATACCTCGAGATCGCTGCGCCGGCACCCCTGCGGCCGGATCTGGTCGATCGGACGTCGCTCGTCGCCCGTCGACGGCTCTGGCTGGGCACCTGACCAAGCAAGAGTAGACCGATTGGGATTTTATGTTGGTTGTGTTGTGCGCCGAGCATTGTGTCCAGTCTCCGGCGCAAGGACTCGCCGCGGACCAGACCCACCGACCGTCATCGCGGAGATGTGGCGCATCGTGGGGTCCTGCCGGGAGGTCGAGTCGTCGTTCCTCTCCCCGGAGAGGGCGCGTGGCCGGGACCGGGCGCGGCACGAAACGCACGCCCAACGAGTCTTCCAGGCCACCCGTAATCACAAGTGGCACGTCTGCCGCGCAGGACCGAACCGAAATGAGTGACACCGAGCCGATGACTTCTGAACCTGCTGAGTGTTCGACATGAGATGGTTTCTTTCCGCGCAGACCGATATTCAGACGAAGCGACCAAGTGCGGGCGGCTGGGCTAGGTGGTTGCGCAGTGTCCTGCAGCCGCCGGGCTTGGTGTCGACCGTCAAGTGCACTGTGGCAGTGCTTATCGCGTGGTGGGTGGCCGATCGAGTGCTGCAGAGTCCCGAGGCCTTCCTCGCGCCCTACGCCGCCCTGTTCATCATCGGCACCACGGTCCGCAGCTCGGTCACCGCTGCCGCACGTCAGGTCACGGTCGTAGTGCTCGGTGTGCTTGTGGCCGCGCTGGCGGCACGAACCTTGCCCGAACTCGCCGCCATCGCAGGTGCGGTCGCAGTCGGTACGATCCTCGGCCGCAGCCGGTGGTTGGCACCGGACGGAATGTGGGTGGCGATCACCGCGCTGCTGGTGCTGCTGTACGGCACGGCAACAAATCCCACCCTGGTGTTTCATCGTGTCCTCGATGTCACAGTGGGTGTGCTGGTCGGTGTGGCGGTCAACGCTCTCGTCCTGCCTCCCGACAGGCTCTCCACGGCGCGTGATCTGATTCTGCAACGTGCCGAGGAACTCTCCGCCCTGCTCGCCGATCTTGCCCACGGACTACGGTCCGGGCGCCACGATAGTGATCGAGGGCGGCAACGGCTGTGGGATCTGCACAAGTCGACCGGCGCCGGCGCTGCTCTGAGCGAGGGTCGGGAAAGCTTGCGAGGCAACATGCGCAGCGTCGGCTGGGCCAGAGTCGGCGGATCTCGGGTGTACCAGCCGATAGCTACGATTCTCGACGACACATTGCTGCAGGTGTCAGTGCTGGAGATCGCAGTCGAGGCACTCACCGCCTCGGACGATCGGTTGGAAGATCCCGATCAGCTTCGGTGCGAAGCAGCGGGGCTGATCGAAGCGTTTTCCGCCGCATTCGACAAACTCACGTGGGACCCTGCCCACCATCGAGAGCCCTATCTTCACGTCGTGCATACCGCTCTGCCTGATGCCCGCTCGCGCCTCGAGTCCTTCAGGGAGACAGTCCAACGGCATCAACCCTCATCCGGTGCGTTGCAGGCCATCTCGTTGGCGGCGGATGGATTGTGGGCCGCACTGACCGTGCTGGACAATTTCGACGAGCGCTGAGAGCGTCATGAGTATCCAGGTGCAGATCTGTCACTTCAACCGCAGCGGCGGATCAGCGGATGGGAGTCGCTGACGGTCGTCTCACCGAAGCCGCCTCGTAGTCCGAGTCGAATGCCGCTTGAAGTGCCGGTTGGTCGAAATTTTGTCCGCGCAGCCGTACGTCGTGAGCAGCGGTCCGCGCCGCTCCACCGGAATAGACGAGGCTCTGCCGCAGCAGTAGCTTCGACAACCGATGCCGGCACCGCATCAAGTCCCCCCCGGGCGTCCTCACGGGTACGGACGAGATCGCGGGCCGCTTCTTGTTCCACCGAGGGCACGCTCACTTCGACGATCTCACCCAACTGCAGGAGTCGAGCCAGATGCAGGGCGTCACGGGCATCGGTCTCGATCCGGTCCCCGGCAGGGCGTTGCAGCTTCGACGGGGCCACCACCACGCACTCCACAGCGGCCGCGGTCAGTGCCCGACACAGCCCGAACCCTGTCGGGCCGGCCTCGTACACCACCTTCACCGGGCTCGGGAGCGTTCGTAGCCAGGCAAGGACCTCGCCGTAGTCGGGACTCAGCCGCCTTCTGAACACTTCGCCAGTATCTTCGTCGATCCCGCATGCCACGACCGACAATGCGTGCACATCCAAGCCGACACTCGTACGCTGAACTCTCACCGCGGGCCTCCTGGCCTGCAAATGTGGCTCTACCAGCAGTGATCTTTCACCTGGCAACCCACGAGGCTTTGCAGAACGAGGCCCTCGGCCCCACAACGCAGGCACTCATACCAACTTGTTGAATTGCTGCAGGGAATCGCGGTCTGCAGTCATGATCTCCTAGGCACCGACCGGGATCGCTCGCTTCGTACCTCTCTCTGTCGTCGACGGCCGAGGGAGAATAGTGCGGGTATAAATACGCCTTTAGCCGGCGCGTGGGTGCAGGCGTCCGCCGCGGGACTCCGCCAGCAGGATCGGCCGGTGCATGGTTCTAGGGGAGGCCGTATCGAATTCGGTGTGCGCGAGGAGCTGTCGGCGTATCGAGGCCCGGTCGTCGGGGGAGGCGATCGTTGCGGCGCGAGCGTACGCCAGGATCGCATTGTAGGTCGTTTCCGACAGTGAACTCAGGGGCGGCAGGATCCCTTTTGCACTTGCGCGATAACGCGTCTCGAGGTCGGTGTTGTCCCCGAACCCTTGGAAGTAGCCGAACGCGGCCCATACCCCGTCGGCATCGGAGTTGCCGATGAGTTGTTGGGTGGCCTCATCGAGTACGAGTGCGAATGTGCGAGTGGTGGAACGCAATCCGTGCTGGGAGCATTGCCGTTCGAAGAACACCTCGTCGTGTCCGACAAGTGAGGACAGGATCAACTCGGCACCCGAGCGCCCGATAGTGTCGACGACTCGAGTAAAGTCCGTGGTCCCCAGAATATGGTAGGTCTCGCCGAGGACCGAGCCACCGGCTTCGGCGACCACTCGCCGTGCGGCCCAATGCGCCCCGTATGACCACGAATAGCGCTGTCCCACGAAAAACCAGTTACGGCAACCTGTCTCGGCCATCAAGACAGGCACCCCCGCGCGGACCTGCGCGAGCGGTCGTTCCCCGAGTCGGACGACACCGGGGCTCGGCCGGCCGCCTTCGTTGAGGACCGTGTGGACCAGCATCACGCCCGTACCGTGCAATGCAGATGCGGCAGCGTTGAACGTCGCGGAGGTCACGCACGCGAACACCACGCGGCAACCGCTGCGCATCAACCGCATCGCAGCAGCGGCACCGGTGGCCGAATCGGATGCGTCGTCACCCACGACCAGGTCCACAAGGACCCCACCGATACCGCCGTCGGCGTTGACTTCCTCGATCGCAAGGGTTGCCAGCGACTCGGTTGCCTGGGCGAAGACCGCCGCCGAGCCCGACTTGCTCACGAGCAGTCCGATCCGGTGCCGATCAGCACGCGGCGGTTCCGGTGGTACATACCCGCGCTTGTGCGCGAGCCAAGTCAAGCCATCTTGATCCAGACTCGACTCGACAACGATCCGGGATCCGACTCCGTCAGGAATAAACCGAACCGCGAGTCGCCCGCGCCATGGCTGATGGTGGACAATCAGAACCGAACGATCGCGCTTGACACCGGCGACATGGCCTAACAAGGTGATCGGCGATCCCGCAAGGCCCATCTGTGCTCCGTCGCCGACCGGCAACGAGATCGACATCGCCGCCCCGACCACGAGGTGATCACATTCGAGCTCGAGCAGCTGTCCCGCCTCGAACCTTTCAAAAGCCCTCGCAGGCGGTTCGGGGACGGCGATCTGGGCGGTCACAGAGAAACCGGCCACGTGCTTTCCCACCTGAGATAGAGGTCGCAGGTCGGCTCATGCCCGGCGACGTACGGAGCCGCCGTCCGGATCGACCGCCGGCGACATCGGAGAGTCACTGGTCTTCGCTCCCAGGGCGCGTTCGAGCAGACCACGAAGGAACTGCAGAGCATCGTTGGCCGGCCCCATCGGGTCGATCGAATACAGGCGATGCCGTCCCTGGCGCCGCTCGAGCACGACACCGGATAAGCGCAGCGCTCTCAAATGCGTAGACACCGTGGTGCGTCCCACTGTCGAAATCTGGTCGCTGATGAAGCCGGCGCTGCACTCCCCATGCGAGGCGAGCGTGTCCAAGATCTGACGCCGAACCTGATCGGCCAGCACTGCAAACGCCAACTCTTCGTTTCGCTGAGTAGTCACTGCCCTCTGGACCACGCTTCCCTGCAACCCAAAAGCTAATATGTCAACAGAGGTCAACATATCGTACGTGTTCCGGAAAGCAAAGCCTTGCCGCGGTGTCGACCGTTTACCGCCGATCGACACCGCATCCAGCGTTCCAGCGACTCAGGAGGATGAACGACCGGAGGCGCGTCCAGCGGTCTTAGCCCTTTCAACTGGTTGGGCGTCGCGCAGCATGCCGGTCTGGGGGTGGCAGTTGATGTACTCGTACAGCTGGTCGTGGGCGTCGAACACCGAGACCTCGTGATAGAGCCGAAGTTTTGACAGGCCGGCGGCGACGCGGAAAAAGGTGGTGAAGATGCGCAGGTGGGTGGGATGGGATTCTGCCCAGCGCTCGAGTTTGTCGAGCGAACTCCAGTGGCCGATGTTGTAGCTCAGATCGAGGAAGTTCCCGTCCAGGTCGATGTTGCGCACGAACCTATTGCTGTAGCAGCCTAACGAGTCGCCGTTGTCGCGAAGAAAATCCATGCCCTGCTGCAAAGTTGGGAGAATTTCGTCGAGATACAGGGAACGTTCCTCGGATTCGGCATCCTTCCAATCCTGTCCGGAGCGAATCAGGGCGATGTTGTCGTGGCCCTTGACCACCACGCGGCCACCTGCGGCAGGATCGCCGCTGATCACCCGCAGTTCGCCCGAGGGCTGCATCCAGTCGGTCTGGGAAATCGGGAAACGTTCACGCATTGAACCCCAGTACCCATGTTCGTTGATCTCGCCGCTGGTCCCGTCCATGACGGCACCGACACCGGGGAGGCGGTCCTGGAAGGCGTACAGCGTTTCGAACTGCTCGGCCCGCGGGGCCACGATCTCACGGAAATAGCCAAGGCCCTCGGACAGCCGTTCGTCCGATTGCCACCAGTCGGCCACGGCCGGTCCTTGGAGCCAACGGTTATGGGAAGCAATGTCTTTCCAGTATCCCACGATCATCAGATTCTCGTAGCCCTGATTGTCCGCATGATGGGTCAGGTCGTAGTGCAGTGGGCCGTCGTCCAGATCGAAGCTGGCCACGATCTCGCGCATAGCCGCGAGTGCGGCCGGACGCTGTTCGTCGTCGCGGAACTGCACGCCAAAGTAGGCCATGACTACCTGCTGCAAGCTCTCGTCAGCACGTCCTACCCACATGGGAAATGGAGGTTGGTAGTCGTCGGGCACACGCCGGGTCAACGTCCGTGGGCATGTGAGGTGGCTGCTGATTGCAGATTCCATGAGGACTCCTGATTCATCGAGTTGGGGCTTGCCGAAAACGTTCGGCAACTCGGATAGATCAGAAGCTACCGTCCTGTACGCGTGTGCATTTGACTGCGCGCGACAGATAGTTCGACGATAAGCGACAGTCAACGAGGGAGCCCGTGGGCCCGGCCGCGAGCGCGCCGAGGGAGCGATACCCGAACTACTCAGGTGTTCCGCGTCCCGTTCGACGGGAAGGGGAAACGGCGTCAGCGGAGCGAGAGGTGCCGCGAAGACCGCGGCCGGTACGTGACGGTGGGGTAGCCGGTGACGGGATCGACGGCGACCCCCGCCCGCACCCGGTACACCTGCTCGACGAGGGCCTCGGTGATCACGTCGGCGGGACGGCCCGCGGCGACGATGCGGCCGCCGTCCAGCACCACCACGCGATCGCAGAACATCGCGGCCAGATTGAGATCGTGCAGGGCGATGTAGCTGGTGAGGGGCAATTCGGCGACCAGGGACAGGATGTCGAGCTGATGCTGGATGTCCAGGTGGTTGGTCGGTTCGTCCAGCAGCAGTTCGTCCGGCTCCTGCGCGAGGGCCCGCGCGATCTGGGTGCGCTGCCGTTCACCGCCGGACAGTGTGTGCCACAGGCGGTGCGATCTCGACGTCATGCCGGTGTGCGCGAGGGCGCGCTCGACGGCCGCGGCGTCCGCCGACTCGTCGCCGCCGAACACTCTGCGGTGGGGGATGCGGCCGAGCCGGACCACGTCGAGGACGGTGATGTCGACCTCGGTGTCGGAATGCTGGTCGACCATCGCCACCCGGCGGGCGATCAGCCGTCGCCGGAGGTGCCTGATGTCGGTGTCGTCGAGGAGGACCCTGCCGGTGTGGGGCTCGCCGATCCCGCTGAGCAGTCGCAGTAGCGAGGACTTGCCCGACCCGTTGGGGCCGAGAAGTCCGACGGTCTCGCCGGCTGCGGGGTCGACGGACACCCCGTCGAGCACGAGGTGTCCGCCGCGGCTCCAGCCGAGGTTCGCGGCGCGCAGCGTCATGGGCTCGTCCTCATGCGGAAGAGAATGACGGCGAAGGCCGGGACGCCGATGAGGGCGGTGACGACGCCGACCGGAACTTCCTGGGGCGCGAACACCGTGCGGGCGATCGCGTCCACCCACACCATGAAGATCGAGCCGACGACGGCGGTGGTGGGCAGCAGTCGGCTGTGCCTGGGGCCGACGAGGAACCGTGCGGCGTGCGGCAGGACCAGCCCCACGAACCCGATCGCGCCTGCCGCGCTGACGAGCGCCGCCGTGACGAGCGCCGTCACGGTGAGCAGCAGCAGGCGGACCCACCGCACGGACACTCCGAGTGAGGCGGCCGCGGTGTTCCCGAACGTGAAGGCCTCCAGCGCCGAGGACGTGAGGAGACAGACGCCGATGCCGATCGCGGTGACGGCCCCGCAGAGCGCCACGTCCGCCCAGTCGACCCCGGACAGCGAACCGAGCAGCCAGAACAGCACCCCGCGGGTCTGTTCGGCGTCGGCGGACGAGATCACGATGAACGACGTCAACGCGGAGAAGAGTTGCGTGCCCGCCACTCCCGCGAGCACCACCCGCGACGTGCCGCCGCCTGCACCGGTCGCCAGCAGCATCACCAGGGCAAACGAGATCACCGCCCCCGCGAAGGCACCCGCCGACAACGACACCGCCCCGGCGCCGAGACCGAGGACGACGACGAGCACCGCCCCGGTGGACGCGCCCGACGAGATGCCGAGCACGAACGGGTCGGCGAGAGGATTGCGCAGCAGCGACTGCATGATCGCTCCGCACAACGCCAGCCCCGCGCCGCACACCGCCGCGAGGAGGGTCCGCGGCAGGCGCAACTCCCACACGATGCCGTCCTTGATCCTGCTCACCCCCGAACTGCCCAGACCGAAGTGCTCGAGGACCACCGCGTACACGTCGCCCACCGACAGGCTCGCCGGGCCGAGGGTGATGACGACCGCGATCGACGCCGCGAGCACCAGAACACCGCCGAGGAGGAGCGCGACGAGCAGCGGCCTGGAGTCGAACCGTGTTGCCGCCAAAGTCAGTTCGCCAGTCCCCACTGTTTCAGTGCGGCCGCCGTCTTCTCCACACCGTCGACGGTGCGGATCGACGGATTCATGTCGGCACCGTTCACGACGATGTACCGCTTGTCCCGGACTGCGGTGAGCCGCTGTGTCACCGGGTTCGACTCGAGGAACGCGATCTTGCTGTCGAGAGCGTCGCCGTCGATGCTCCGGCGGCTGAGGTCGGCCAGGACGAGGGCGGTGGGGTCACGGTCGAGCACGCTCTCCCAACTCACCTGCGGCCACTCGTTTGTGGTGTCGGAGAACATGTTCTGCGCTCCCACCGAGTTGGTGATGATGCCCGAGGATCCGCAGCAGCCCGCCATGTACGGGGTCTCGGTGTCGGCGAACCAGTACGCCAGCGACACCCCGGAGGCCTCGACCTCACGCGAGGCGGCGTCGAACCGCTGCCGCAATTCCGCGACGAACTGCTCACCGCGGTCGCGGACGTCGAAGATGGCGGCGAGTTCGCGGATCTCCTCGTAGACCGTGTCGATGCGCAGCGGCTCGGTCCGCGCCCCGTCGGCGTTGACGCTCTCGTCCGCCTTGCCTTCGCAATCGGTCGGCGACAGGTAGCTGGGGACACCCAGTCGGTCGAACTGGTCGCGATCGGCCACACCGCCCGGCCCGAGGGTGCCGCCGAACGACGCCGTCACGAAATCGGGTTCGGTATCGAGTACCACCTCGAACGACGGCTTGTTGTCGGCGAGCCGCGGAACCTTCGCGTTGTCGGCGGCCAGGTTGTCGCGGACGGGGTCGGTCCAGGTGGCGGTTCCCACCAGGCGGTCCGCCAGACCGAGGGACAGCAGGATCTCGGTGGAGCCCTGATTGAGCGACACCGCCCGCCGGGGCTGGGCGTCCACGGTGACCGTGTGCCCGCAGTTCTCCACGGTCATCGGGTAGCCGGGGGAATTCGAGGCGGCGGTCTCCTCGGTGGCGGGGGAGTCGCCGGCCGACGAGCAACCGGAGACGAGCAGCACGGACGCCGCGGAGAGAACGGCAGCAGTCTGCCGGAACGAGATGCGCATGGCGCGAGAACTCCTTCATCAGGGCCCAGTGGGGTGGGTCGCCAGGCCCGGAGGGCACGCGTTGCGGTGCAGCGGGAAGTCCGCCGAGTGGATCAGACCCACAGTTGGTCATCAAACTCGAGCGATTCGCCAAGCCTGCGTCCGCGGGGTCCACGGTACGGCCGTCGATGGTGATTGATTCGATGCTTCTGACGGGACGGGGTATTGATCCTGGGCTATCTGTACGAGGTCGCTCTGCCGGCGTGATCCTCGGCGTACCAGCTGTCGTGGTGGTGTGTATCCGCCGACGGTGCGACCAGGTCCGATGACCGCATTTCCGCCCGTGCCGCGGCGATTCTGCTGACAATCCCCTTCAAATCGGCCGGCAAGCGGTGGGGCGCAGTAGAAGACCGCGAAGAGCGACGACAGCGTGTTGCAACAAAGCGGCATGTCAGATCTCCGCATCGGGCCCCAGACGGATAAATCCGACCATGGCGATGGACCGCGAAAATCGCCACCAGTGGGATGGAAAGTAGTTGCTTGCCAAGAGGAATCGAGAGGCAGGACTGGTTCGAGGCCGGTTCGGCCCGCGCCGATGTTTGATCGGCGCGGGCCGAACCGTGATTGTCGAGGCTGCTCGACCGGCAGTGTGGGTTAGCTGGTCAGCGCGGGTGCAATCGCGACCGGTTCCCGGTGTGCCTCGTGGTGGTTGGCGTTGCGAGGTGTGGCCAGTACTGTTCTCGTCCGTTCATCGAGAGCGTTGTCCGAGAGTGCACCTTTGTCAGCGAGCACGGCCTCGAGCGCTACGAGCCAGTGTTCGTAGTAGCTCCACGGTTCGGAACCTCGGCCGTTTTCCCATCGCCTGATCGACTCGACCAGCGAGAGCTGGAATTCGGACCAGGCGTAGTGCCCATTGTCGTAGGCAGCCACGGCCATCGCGAAGGCCCGCAACTCCCAGGGCTGCTCGAACGGCTGATCACCCGCGTCGGGCAGACCACAGACCAGGTCCTCGATGCGGCGCCGAGCCGCGTCGAGTTCAGCGGTGTCCTGGTGTAGCGGGGCGCTCATGAGGCTGGGGCGGCGACGGGGCCGACGCCGATCATCGAGTCCCGGGTCACCAATGCCGCGAGCTGCTCGACACTCAGTCCGTCGGTGCCGGCCGGGCGCTGCGGCAGCACCCAGTACCGAAGCTCCGAGCTCGAGTCCCACACCCGGATCTCCACCGAGTCCGGCACCGTGAATCCGAAGTCCTCGGCGAGGAGCTTGCGGGGCTCGCGCACGATGCGCGCCCGGAATGGCGGTGCCTTGTACCAGTTGGGCGGCAGGCCGAGTACCGGCCACGGGTAGCAGGAGCAGAGGGTGCACACGATCACGTTGTGCACGGTGTCGGTGTTCTCGACGACGGTCATGTCCTCGCCCTGCAGGCCACCGATGCCCAGTTCGCTGCAGGCAGCGGTGGCGTCGGCGAGAAGGCGGGACTTGAACTCGGGGTCGGACCATGCCCGTGCCACGACCTTGGCGCCGAGTTGCGGCCCGACCTCGTTCTCGTAGACCTCGGCCAGCCGGTCCACCGCGGCGGTGGTCAGGACGCCCTTCTCGATCAGCACCGCTTCGAGGGCCTTGACCCGGGCGGTGATCTCCTCCTGCGTGCGCAGACGGGTGTCGGTTGCGGCCATGTTCACTCCTTGGTTTCGGTGGTGACGAGGGTCAGGTATGGCTCCCAGACATCGAAGTAGACGACGCTGTTGGGATCACCGGTCTCCTCGCCCCACAGTTCACGGGCGGTAAAGCGCACGGTGTAGAGGTGTTCGGGGGCGTCGGGGCCGCCGTTGCCGGCGCTGTCGGGATAGATGAAGGTGCCGTGCGCGCCGGTGATCACACCGGTGCGGCCACGGACGTAGCGGGCCCGGCGGGTGTGGCCCGTCGGGCTGTCGGCGGCGACGGTGACGGTGTCACCGACCGAGAACACCGCGACCTTGTCCGATTCCCGGGCGGCCGGTGCCCCGCCGGTGACGGCGGCGTCGACGAACGCGAGCAGCTCGGGGTCCTCCCGCTGCGGCAGGGGGGCGTCCGGGTTGTCCAGGTAGAACTGGGTCAGCCGGTCGAGTTCGGCCGGGTCGATGACGCCGGCCTTCTCCCCGGAGTGCTCGGCGACGTGCGCCCAGTGCTCGTAGTAGTTGGACAGCAGGTACTCGGCCGGGTCCATCTGCTCGATGCCGTGCCGGAAACTGTCGATGTTGAACAGTCCGGCACGGAAGCAGCTGGCGAACAGGGAGAACGCGATCTTCTCCCATTCGGCGCGGAAGACCGGTTCGTCGTCCTCTGTCACCACCGGGCCGAGCCCGTCCGTGCCCCCGAGGTCGAATACTCCGTTCATGCGAAACTCCTTGCGGTCGCGGCGGCCGGTGGCGCGGGGAACGCGCCGACCGCCTGTTCATAGGTGTGTGCCACGCGCAGAACCGTGGCGTCGTCGAATCGCTTGCCGACGATCATCAGGCCGGTTGGCAGGCCGCCGACCAGGCCGGCAGGGACCGAGCACGCCGGGTGCCCGGTGACGTCGAAGGGGGCGGTGTTGCCCACCATCGACAGCGCAACGTGCAGGTAGTCGCCCAGACTGGCATCGGCCGGGGGGATCTGTTGGGCGGTGTAGGGGACGGTGGGCATGACCAGTACGTCGTAGCGGGTCAACGCGGCGTCGTAGGCGGCGCGCAACTCTGGCGCGAGTTGGCGGGCCATGGCGTAGTACTTGCCGCCGCCGACCTCGAAGGTGTACCGGCCCGACAACCCGACCAACTTGACGGTCTTGGACAGCTCGTGGCCGCGGTCGAGGCGCTGGGCGGCGAAGTGCGCGACCAATTCCGGGTCGTAGAAGCCGTCGGTGTTCATCCCGTAGGCGTTGCCGTCGAGCATCTGGTACGCGGCGCCCTCGGTGGCGATCACGTTCCACACGTGCATGGCGTCGAGATGCCAGGGAATCGACACCTCCTCTGCCGCGAGTCCGGCGCCGCACAGGACATCGACCGCCGCCCGCACGGCCGCGTCGACGTCCGGATCGGACCCAGGTGTGCCGAAGCCTTCGGTCACGACACCGACCCGCAGCCCGGCGGCCGGGTCGGCGATCGCGGACACGTAGTCCACGGCCTCGATCACGGTGGGCTGTCGGGGGTCGGCCCCGTCGGGGCCGGCCAACACACCCAGCATGAGGGCCGCATCGGCAACGGTGCGGGTGATCGGGCCGAGATGATCGATGGTTCGCTCGATGGGGAACGCTCCGGTGTAGGGCACCAGCCCATGTGTCGGCTTGTGCCCGACGATGCCGCAGAACGCCGCAGGGATCCGGATGGAGCCGCCCTGATCGCCACCGACCGCCAGATCGACTTCGCCGCTGGCGACGAGTGCTCCACTGCCGCTGGAGGACCCGCCGGCATTGCGTGTGGGGTCCCACGGGTTACGGACCGGCCCCGGCTGCGACGTGAAGCTCGCCCCGGAGAAACACAGGTCCTCACACACGGACTTGCCGGCGATCGTCGCTCCGGCATCGAGCAGACGGTGCACCACTGTCGCGTCGTGGCGAGGGACGAAACCCTCCACCGTCCTCGATCCGTTCATCATCGGCACGCCGGCGACGGCGACGTTGTCCTTGACCGCCACCGTCTTGCCGGTCAGCGGGCCTTCCGATGCGCCGGTAAGCACGGTGGTGACGTACCAGGCGCCGAGTTGGTTGCGCTCCGGGGTGGGCGGGACCCACTCTCGCTGCGGCGTCGTCGGGGCGGAACGCCGGTAGAGGCGCTCGACGGCGGTCGAGGCATCGAGGGAGGCCTCGACCGCAGGGGCGAATTCCTCGAGATCCACAGCGGACAGGCCGAACCGGAAATGCTGGTCCAGCGCGGCCAGGCGTGCGGAGTCAGGTGGGGGCAATGTAGACATGAACCGGTGTCTCCTTCGGTTAGACCGCGGCGCCCACGGGGACGTGGTCGAGGATGGTCAAGAACCCAGTGCGGTTGTGGCAGTTGATGTACTCGGCGGTGGCCCGGTCCCGGGGAATCACCGCCGTCTCGCGGTAATAGCCGACCGGCCCGGTCGACAGCCGCGACGCCCAGAATATTTCGACGCTCTCCTGTGCCGCCCACCGGTGATAGTCGTCCGGACAGAACCAGTACGCCTTCAGCGTGGCGTTGGCGTATCCGGAGGTATCGATGAAGTGGCCTCGCTGGAAAACCGTGGGCCGCGGATCGTTGTCGAACAGTCCCACCATGTCGTCGATCGCCGCGTTCGCCTGTTCCAGATTCGCTGCCTGCACCCCGAAGTGGGCGAACAGCACCTCCGTCACGTCCTCAGGAAAGGTGGTCGACCACCTATCGAACCGTGGTGCGTTGTCGATGATGCGGATTTCACGTGGCATCGCTGCGCAACCTCCAGCACAGATCGTCAATCAGTCCAGGAGGTCCCCTGAACCATCCGGGGATTCCGGCGTACTCGAACGGTAGGCGCTTGTGCGGCGAGATGTTTGACGCTCAGCGACAGCTTCCTTTGCACTCTGCGACACCGCTATCGCACGGTCGGAGCCATCACTTGATGTGCCAGAAGAACAGCGGGTGTGAGGCGTGAGGACAATCGCAGTCGACCCCCGTCACAGGCCCCGCGCAGAGCGCCGCAGATTGTGTGTCCCCGGTTCCCGCCGAGTCCGGTCCGCGTGAGTCCGGTTAGCCCACCACGGGTTGAATCGTGTTTCGCCCACGTAAATAAGTCAGCGTGCATTGACATGTTGTTTCCGCCCTCCTAGCGTGGGGTTCACACGAGGAGAAGGAGCTGTTCATGTCAATGTTGCCGCCGTCTGATGGCGACCTCGTGGACAGTACCTGTCCGGATCGGCGTTCTGCGGAAAAGTCCGCGCTGGTGCCTTTCCCTCCGCCGGCGGCGTCGACACCTCGCCGTCGCCGCGAGGTAGTGCGAACCACCGCGCTCGACACCTGGATCGACACGATCCGCGACACGTTCGTGGCACTGGACGTCGCCGCCGAACC
Organism: Rhodococcus sp. IEGM 1351; assembly: GCF_030056875.1. Lineage (NCBI taxonomy): Bacteria > Bacillati > Actinomycetota > Actinomycetes > Mycobacteriales > Nocardiaceae > Rhodococcus > Rhodococcus sp. IEGM 1351. Next base: position 32,319 of record NZ_JASHKU010000015.1, read on the forward strand.
CACGCACTTCACCGGTACGGTGCATACCCGTCAATTCGCGCATCTGATGGCGGCCGACGTCACAGCCACATCCCAGACCTTCCGCAGAACGCCGAGGCTCACCAACCTCCACCCACGCGAGTTGATGCAGATCGGCATGGTGGTCGCCGGTGAGGGGCAACTCATCCAGGACGGACGCACCTGCACCCTCGGCCCCGGAGACTTTGCCCTCTACGAGAGTTCGCGACCGTTCACCTGGAACCTGCATCCGGAATGGCACCTGCGCGTGTTTACTTGGCCGCGCGCGGCGGTGTCGCTCACCGAAAGCCAGTCGCAGGAGTTGACAGCACGAACCGTCAGGTCCACATCGCCTGTGGGACAGCTACTGTCGCCGATGCTGTCGAGCCTCCTGGCTGCAGACGGGGAGGTGTCCTCCGGGGGAGCGATCGGACTCGCCGGGGGCCTGGCGGACCTCGCCATCACAGCGGCGCAGGAAGAATGTTGTCAGCCCGAGGACCCGGATGCTGGGGTGCGGGACCTGTACGTGAACATGGTGCGGTATATCGGACAGCACCTCGACGACCCGGATCTGTCCCCGACCAACATCGCCCAGGCGTTCTTCGTCTCCACCAGAACCGTGCACCGAGTGTTCGCGCGCTTCGACGCAACCGCGGCCGCCACGATTCGTGAACACCGACTCGAGGCCTGCCGTCAGGCGATGGTGGCCCCACGCAACACCCCCCGATCCTTGACCGACATCGCAACCCAGTTCGGATTTGCCGATCTGTCAGTCTTCAGCAGAGCCTTCACGGCGACTTACGGCACCAGTCCGAGCCGGTACCGCGAACAACACCGATGATCGAGGACCGATAGTCGATACGCCGAGCGTCGGCACGTCAGCAGTGCCACCGGCGCTCCTGATGAGCGCTGCACGTTGACGACCTCGACGCTCGCAGATCGAGACCTGGGCGATCCGTACACGGTTCGCGGACCACGACACGTGGTGCCGGACGGCGGCCGTCCCGGTCTCTGACCACCCGTGAATCGGACGATGGCACGGAAAGCAAAAGTGACTGTCACTGAGGGTCAAGCGCTACCCATCGACGGCTCCTATCCTTCGAAGACGACCGAAGATCGAAATGGTTCATCGTCTGCGTGAATCACCTGCCGATACACAGTAGTTCGAAGCGCCACAACATATCCGACCGACGGAGCGATTCAGGCTGAACAGCACGCCCGACAGCTGTTTCCACCCCTCGAGGCCAGCGAACTATCGCTGTAGACACAAAGGACAACCATGGCGTCCGTAGCCCACTCGTTCACCACCCGATGGACCAGCGCCGAGCGATCGCGCCTCGCCGCAATCGTCGCGGCCATCGCCGCCTTGCACGTCCTCGGGTGGAGTCTCTACCTGTGGCAGAGCGAAAATCTCGCGGCCGCCAGTGGCTTCGCTGGAGCGGGGACCCTCGCCTACATCCTCGGCATGCGTCATGCCTTCGACGCCGACCACATCGCCGCCATCGACGACACCACACGGCTGATGCTCGTGCGCGGACGACGGCCGGTCGGTGTCGGTTTCTTCTTCGCGATGGGCCACAGCGCCGTCGTGCTGGTACTCGCCGTTCTCGTCGCCTTCGCCGGCGCCAACCTCAGCGACACCAGCCTGGACGGGATACGCGGTGTCGGCGGCACCATATCAATCCTGGTCGCGATCGGCTTCATCGCCCTCGTCGCCGCGCTCAACGCCGTCGTGTTGACCGGGCTGACCCGACTGTGGCGCCAATATCGCGTCGGCACTCTCCGCGCCGAACAGATCGACCTGCAACTGCTGAACCGAGGGCTGGTCAACCGCGTTCTCGGCTCGCGCGCCCGCAACCTGATCAAGTCTTCCTGGCACATGGCGCCACTCGGCTTCCTCTTCGGTCTCGGTCTCGAGACTGCCAGCGAAGTCACCTTGCTGGCGCTGTCGGCGACGACCGCGGTCAACGGCGGTATGTCGTTTGCCGCTGTCCTGACCCTGCCGCTGCTGTTCGCGGCCGGCATGTCGATGATGGACACAGCCGATAGTCTGCTCATGACTCGGGCGTATTCATGGGCCTACCGCAGCCCTGGTCGCCGCCTGTATTACAACCTGGCGACCACCGCGATGACCGTGGTTATCGGACTGTTCGTGGCATCGGTCTACCTTGCCGGAGCACTCACCGACCACTTCGGAGTAACCACCGGCTGGATCGGCTGGTACGGCGCCCTCGCCGATCACTTCGAACTGTTCGGATACGTCATCGTCGGACTCTTCGTTGCATCCTGGCTCGGCGCGATGCTGCTCTGGAAGCTGCACTACCACAAAGCCGAGGCCGAGCGCGCTCCCGATACAGCCATGTCAGCCTTCTGACCAACAGAGTGCAGGACCACCACGAGGTGCCGCTGACCGCACGATGACCACCCATCCGGCCAACCACCCGCGGCGCCTGGCGGACAAACCGCAAAGGAAGGAATCGACCGCAAAACTAGTTCTAGGACAGCGAGTTCCCCGGCCCCGCGGTCCTTCTCCCTATTCGGAGTTAACCACCCGCCGGGACATCTTGGCGTTAGCCGGGGCGCGCCTCGTCGAGTACCGTGAACTGCTTCGGCAGGCGATCGACCACCAATGGCAAATGCCGAGCTCGCGAGGACCTCTATCCCACCGGCGCGGCTGTTGCCTTTCGGTACGTAGATCCCGAGGCGCGGACTTGCCCGGCGCAGGTGTCAGCGAGCCGGTACCAGTTAGGCATCGCATATCCGACCTTCTCGGTGGGCAGATCCTCTGGGTCGGTGCGGCGCCCACCGGCGGGCTGGCGCGGATGCACCTTCACCAGGTTTCCGCGGGCGTAGAACTTCACCAGCGCACTGTCCGCCCGCACCTCGAGCACACTGCCGATCCACTGTCCCGGTATCGAATACAGCGCTCTGGCCACCTCGGCATGACAGTTGCGGTGCACCTTGACCTGCATGAAGATCGGCACGTCGTAGACCGGCGAACCGGCAGCAGCGGCGGCTCGTCCTCTCGTCGAACACCTCGAGCGGGCGGATGGCGGCCGCGGGCGTGGGTCCGCCTCCCGGGCTATGTCGCGGCACCGTGCTTCGGCACCGTGCTTCGGCACGCTGTTTCGCCTCGCCTAGATTTGCGAAGTCCACACCGGCCCAGTAGTTTCTGCGCATATCGAACTACCCTTTCGGTCCAGGGCTGATCTATTGGGGACCGGATCCGGGCCGGGTCGGTGACGAACTGGGCGTAGTCCAACCAGCCCTGCGACAGCCGTGGGTTGACCGCGTCCGCCTCGGTCACCACCGCCTTCATGTTGTCTTCGGATCGGGACCCTGAAAGCACCTCCGAAGAGGTCCACGCCGCTGCGCAGCCGGCGATCACCGCCGCCAGGGTCTGCGAGTACGTCAGCCACACGAACATGTGCCGCGAGTACACGGCGGTGAAGATCAACGCGTGCACCTTGCGGCACCGCCCGGTGTCCGGATCGGTCAGATAGCCGAGGTAGCCGAAGTCGATCTGGCATTCGCTGCCCGGATCGCCGTCGACGATGCGGACGGGGGTGTCCCTGCGGCCGAAACCGCACCGCTCGGTGGCGAATCGGTGCAACGTCCGATACGGCACCACACAGCCCTGCCGGGCCAGCGGGTTTCGATCTTGGTGATCGTCAGTGGCGGATGGTTCCCGCCGTCGGCGACCCACGCGGTGATCTGTCCTCGATCCGCAGCAGCCGGTCCGGGCGGGCCGGTGTCCGTTCGGGCGCACTGCCTCGATCACCGCACCGCCTCAATCACCGCACCGATCAGCCCGTCGTCGAGGGCCTCGACCCGTCGGTGCGCTGCAAGGCCCGCTGCCTGGGCGGCCTGCACGTAGCGGTGGGCCGTTTTGCGGTCCACCCCGCAGTGCGCCGCGTTGGTGCGAAATCCCGGTGGCGGGACCCGGGCACGCCGAGCCAGATCCGGAGCGCCGGGTGGTCCCATAACTGGCAATCCGAGTGTTCCCATGTGGGTGGCAGGAATCAGGTCGAAACGGTGACATGCTCATGGCAGGCGACAACCTGCGGTGTCCACGCAATCGCCGCACCGAAATGGGGATATCCAGTCCACGCCAGAAAAGTGCCGTCGCCGTCGGCGCTGCGCAGGAGAATCACGGCCCCTGGTAGGTCTGAACAGAGAACAGGGGCAGTCGTTCGACCATTGCCGACGGTTGGAACTCGACGCGTGCCGGCTGCCCGGAATGGGTCGGAACATTCCCGGCGATCCACGAGTACACCCAGGGGCCGTCGTCGAGTGCAACGATCGCGATTGTGCGCGAGACGGGATCGTCCTGGGTTCCGTAACGCTCGCGATGCATCACCTTCGACGACACGATGGAGCCGATGCCGCTGGAGGACACCGATTCGAGATCGACGCCGTGGCACGCCGAACACGTGGCAATCAAGGGCGCCAGCAGTGTGCCACAGGCTCTGCATCGTTGGATCACCAGGGAGCCTTCGCGGGGGTTCATCCTGCCCGCCCTCCGCTGAGGCCGTTGCGCACAGTCCTCATTGGCCCGGTATGGACGGGATCGTCGGGAGGCCAGCTGCCAGAATCCGCCACAGTGTATCGAGACGACGGGTTGTTCGAGCGGGCGTTGAGGGGCGGCGCTGATGCTGTTCTGAAGCGGAGCAGTTTTACCGGATGTGACGCTTCAGACGGCGAAGTTGTCGGACTGGGGAGTGTTCTGGTGGTGGGGGACATCGGACGCCTACATTGCGATGGTGATAGTGGGGTGTCCCGCTGGTGAAGACGTGGCAGGACTGCTCGATCAGCCGATCAGTACGTCATTCGGTCGTCGGTTGTTGCGGCATTCCCCCCGTGGATATGCCGCGGCGCGTGGTGAGATTCAGCTGGCATTCTGCACGAAACGGATAGAGCCCCGTGGGGTGGTGGGCTTTGAGCTCGAATCCTCGGTGCCTACTCGCCACGGTTGATCGCGGCGATGGTCCCAGTATCGCCGCTGGGATCTAGCAACGCCATCGACCCCTCGGAGAGGTAGCGGCGCTCGCCGGACTGCCACTCATCGTGCATGTCGGCCAGGACCGCACCGACGAGTCGGATCACGGCCGCCTCGTTCGGGAAGATGCCCACGACACGGGCTCTGCGCTTGATCTCCTTGTTTACCCGCTCCAACGGATTGGTCGACCAGATCTTCGACCAATGTGCCCGCGGAAATGTGCTGAACGCCAGGACCTCTGCCTTCGCCTGGTCCATCAAGGGACCGATCTTGGGGAACCGGCCAGCCAACTGATCGCGGACCTCGTCCCACGTCGAGGCCGCGGTGGCGGGATCGGGCTGGGCGAAGATCGTGCGAAACACCGCGGCGACCATGTCGGCGTGCGACTTGGGGACATGCGCCAACAGGTTTCGCGCGAAATGCACTCGACACCGCTGGTGCCCCGACCCCTGGAACGAGCGCCGCAAGGCCGCGACCAGGCCGGCATGCTGATCGCTGATGACCAGTCGGACACCGGACAGGCCGCGTTTCTTCAGCGAAGCGAGGAAGCCGCGCCAGAACACCTCGTCCTCACTGTCCCCGACATCGAGGCCGAGGACCTCACGCGCACCCTCGGCGGTGATCCCCGTGGCGACCACGACCGCCATCGATGTCACCTGCGAAGAGGAGTTGCGTACGTGCAGGTAGGTCGCGTCGAGGTAGACGTAAGGAAACGCGGTGTGGTCGAGCGAGCGGGTGCGAAATGCGCCGACGACCTCGTCGAGGCCGGCGCAGATCCGCGACACCTCGGACTTGGAAATTCCCGAATCGATTCCCAGAGCCGCTACGAGGTCGTCCACGCTGCGGGTGGAAACTCCGTGTACGTAGGCCTCCATCACCACCGCGTACAGTGCCTGGTCGATCCGTCGGCGGGGTTCGAGGATCGAGGGGTAGAACGAGCCCTTGCGCAGTTTCGGGATCCGCAATTGGACGTCGCCGGCTTGGGTGGCCACCAGCCGGGACCGGGCTCCGTTGCGTTCGGTCGTGCGGGCCTCGGTGCGTTCATAGCGGCCGGCGCCGATCTGTTCGGTCGCTTCGGTTTCGATCAGTTCTTGCATAACCATCCGGACCGATTCACGGATCAGATTCACTCCATCTCCGGTACGGAATGCGTCGAGTAGCTCGGACAGGGCAGACTGGGACAGGGCCATCGGTGGACCTCTTTCTTCGATGCGTGCTTGGCCGTACACACCGAAGATCCCGCCGATGGCCCTCTCTACGTCGGAGCCGCGCCGCTCAGCCCCAAACCCCACCACTCCACGGGACGCCTACACGAAACGCTTTATCTAAGTGTCCCTTTCGTTTGGTCCCGTTTGAATTGCTGGTGGCTGGAGTGGCTGACGCGTTATAGAGATGGCCGTTCACGTGCCTGAGATCATTGCTTCCACCGGTAGAACGGCCGGCAACACAACGGATCGGCGATGAACTACTCGTTGTGCAGGGGCGGAGCATCGACTCACCTCGAGTTGCCCGCCCATCACGAAACCCGGTCGTCAGTGAGCGGCTCTTCCATCACTGGGTCTGTCCATGACAGGGCCGCATCGTGTGTGGCGTGCGACCACCCTAGGTAGGAGCGGGTGAGCGCTGTTGTGAGAAGGAAGTGGCCCAGTGCCCGCTTACCTACACGGGGCATGAGGATGCGGAGTACTGCGAGGAACGCATATACGAGAAGGGTGGGCAATTTCGGGCCTCGAGTTCGCGGATAATTTCAGCGAGATCCCGAAATGCGGGGGTCTCGTCGTATCGATGTTCAAGTGGTCGGTGGCCGGGCGTGGCGTCAGATCTTCGTGGCTATATCTGTGCGCATCACTGTTTACGGAGTAGGAAACGTTGTACTTTTCCGCTGGGTGTCTTGGGGAGGCTCTGCACGAAGTGCACCCGGCGGGGGTAGGCGTGCGCGGCGAACTTTCGTTTGACGAGCGTCTGCAGATCGGCCTCGAGTTCGTCGCCGCCGACCACTCCATGGCGGAGGACCACGAACGCTTCGAGCACCTCGCCACGAAGCTCGTCGGGCAGTCCCACCACGGCTGCTTCGATGACGTCGTCGTGAAGTACCAGTACGCTTTCGACGTCGAACGGTCCGATTCGGTAGCCGGCCATGATGATGACGTCGTCGTCGCGGGCGGAGAAGAAGTAGTTCCCGTCGGCGTCGACCATCCCCGCGTCACCGGTCAGGTACCAACGCCCATCTTCTGTGTAACGCTGTGCAGTCTTTTCCGGGGCGTCGATGTAGCCGGGGAACCACAGCAGCGGGCTGTTGACGGTGTCTACTACCACGCGTCCCATCGTCCCCGCGGCGGCGAATTCGTCGGTGTCGTCAGCGAGCACCGCACAAACGAAACCCGGCAATGGCTTGCCCATCGAACCGGCCGGCACATCGGTGGCGAGCGCATCGTGCCAGGCGTTGGAGATGAACATGCCGTGTTCGGTTTGCCCGTAATGATCGTGTACCTCGACTCCGAGAGCATGCTTCGACCAGCCCACCACGTCGGGGGTGAGTGGTTCGCCCGCGGAGGACGCGCGCCGCAGACTGATTCCGGCGGGTACCGGCGTCGGGTCGGCGCGAAGGCTGCGGTACACGGTGGGCGCGGCCGCGAAGTTCGTCACGCCGAGTCGTTCGATGATCTGCCAGGTCAGCGGTGCGGAGAAGCCGGCGTGCAGCAGGATGCTGCGCGTTCCGGATGCCAGGGGCGCCAGGATCGCGTAGTACAAGCCGTAGGCCCAGCCGGGGTCGGCGGCGTTCCAGAAGACGTCGTCCGGTCGCGCATCCAGCCCGAACTCCAGGTAGGCGTGGAACGATGCCAGGGCGCGCACCGGGACCGGCACGGCCTTCGGGGTGCCCGTGGTTCCGCTGGTAAACAGTTGCACGAGCAGCCCCCGGCCGCCCACGGCGACGGCGTTGCCTCGGGGGTCGTCCGGGGTGTATCCGGCCAGAAGGTCGTCCAGGCGTAACTGCGCCGGATTCTCGGTGCTGTCGGCAGCGATCACCAACCATGGTGCGTCGGCCGGAATGTCCTCGCCGGGTTGGAGTTTGTCGAGCTGGTTGGCGTCGCTGACGACGATCTTCGCGTCGCTCGATTCCAATCGGAACCCGATGGCGGGCGGTGCGAACGCGGTGAACAGAGGAACGTGCACCGCACCTCGGCGCCAGATGCCGAGCAGGACGACCACCAGCTGCGCGGACTTGCTCATCAACGTTGCGACGCGATCGCCCGGCTCGATGCCCAGTTCGGCCAGTGCGGCAGCGAACTGGGCCGACTTCCGCCTCAAGTCACCGTACGTCAGATCAGTTGTCGACAGGTCGCTCTCGACGACGGTGAAGGCCACCGTGTCGTCGGGATGACGGTCACACAGCAGCTCAGCGGCGCACGCCTGAGGCGTGTCGTACTGCGCCAGCAGTTGCCGGATGCGTTCATCGATATCGCTGGAAATGATCTTCTCTCCTTGATAATTCATGCGTTGCGGTCAGGTCCGAGCCCGCTACTTCGGTACTGAGAAGAGCCGGCGCCGTAACCTCGCGGCACCAGGTCGGACTGGGCCACGGCGAGCGCCGTTCCGGGGCCAACCGTGCGTGGACGCAGTTCAGCGCGGCACCTGCGTCCACGCACGTCCCAGGTGAATGTGCAACTCTCGTTCGAGGTCCCGGATACGGGGCAGATCCGCTGGTCCAGGCCCCAGCGCATTCCGAAGCAGTTCGAGATATCTGGGGCGTGTGACTCCGAAGTGTTCGAGCAATTCCGTGGCACTGGAACCGCCGTATGGCGACCACCGTATCGCGAAGTCGATCAGCCAACTGTCCTCGGCTGTCAACGTCTCCGCCTTCAGCAGAATCTCGTATAGCTCGCGGCATCGTGCCAGCGTCCCCGGCCCGAACGCCTCTCCGGTGCGTGAGCGCCGGTGCCGAATGTGTGGCTCTGCTGAGGCAACGCCTGCACGCGGGTTGGTCGGCCCCTGCCACCGGGGCTCCGCCGTATCGGTGGGCACGCTGATCTCATCCGAAACGACGAGGGCGGAAACCGCGGCCGTGGTGTTGTCCATTAGTTTCCTCTCGTCCCACGTTCCCTCCGCAAAGAAGGGAGTCTCGGTAGCTGCGATCGTTCCCCGGGGCGCTACCCCGGAGTGTGTTATCCGTGCAATGACGATTCTTCCAGCGCGCTATCAGCGTGTCTTGACGCACAGCGACAGACGTTTTTGCATCGAGCGACACGTGTGGCTATGAGAACCATGAACTTCCGGCGAACTCCCGACATGCTGCGCAGCCGAGCGTCGAACGGTGGCGCTGCTGCCCCGATCCATCTCCTCGCGTTCGGCTGAGTCCGCCAGGCAGATGCCGTGGTCGAGGACGCGCGGCATCTGCCCGGATGGCTACTTCTTGAGGATCACGGTCTTGGTTTCGGTGTATGCATCGAGGACCGCGGCGCCGTGTTCGCGGCCCCAACCGGACTGCTTGTAACCGCCGAACGGCAGTGCCGGGTCGAGGACGTGGTAGCTGTTGATCCACACGGTGCCGGCCTTGAGTTGTGCGGCGACGTTGTGCGCCTTGGACACATCCGAGGTCCAGACACCGGCGGCGAGCCCGTAGTCGGTGTCGTTCGCGGTGCGGACGATGTCGTCGACCTCGTCGAACGGCGACACGGTGACCACGGGTCCGAAGATCTCCTCCTTGACCACTCGCATGGTCGGTGTGGTGTCGACCAGGACGGTCGGTTCGACGAAGTAGCCGACGTCGCCCTTGCGGCCGCCACCGGTCAATGCGGTGGCCCCCTCCTCCCTGCCGCTGTCGAGGTATCCGAGGACGGTGTCGAGTTGCTTCTGCGACACCAGCGGGCCCATCTGACTTTCGGGATCGAGGCTGTCACCCACCTTCAGGGTGGACGCGATCTTGGCGACCCCTTCGACGACTCGGTCGTAGATTTTCGACTGCACGAACAGCCGGGACCCCGCCTCACAGGCCTCACCCTGATTGAAGAAGATGGCCATAGCTGCCCCCTCGATGGCTGCGTCGACGTCGGCGTCGTCGAAGACGATATTGGGGGATTTGCCGCCGAGTTCGAGGGTCACCCTCTTCAGGTTGCCGCCGGCCGAGGAGATGATCTCGCGTCCCACCGCGGTGGACCCGGTGAAGGAGACCTTGTCGACTCCGGGGTGGGCGGTGAGGGCGGCGCCGACGTTCTTCCCGTCGCCTTGCACAATGTTCACCACACCGTCGGGCACTCCGGCGTCACGAAGCACCTCACCGAGCAAGGCCGCACTGAGCGGGGTCTGCTCGGCAGGCTTGAGAATGACGGTGTTACCGGTGGCGAGCGCGGGACTGAGCTTCCAGGCGGCCAGCAGCAACGGGAAGTTCCAGGCGACGATCGCCGCGACGACACCGACCGGCTCGCGCACGGTGTAGGCGAAGTAGTCGCCGGGCGCTGCCGTGGAGGTGACGGGGATCGTGCTGCCCTCGAGCTTGGTGGGCCAGCCGGCCATGTACCGGAACCAGTCAGCGGACAGCGGCACGTCGACCAGGCGCGCGTAGGTCAGCGGCTTTCCGTTGTCGAGTGCCTCGAGGAGGGCGAACTCTTCGACGCGTTCTTCCAGGAGATCGCCGACCCGCCACAAGATTTTGCTGCGCTGGGCAGGAGTCATACGGCCCCAGGGCCCGTCGAGGGCGCGACGGGCCGCCGCGACCGCACTGTCGACGTCCTCCGCGCCGCCAAATGCAACCTGGGCAAGGGATTCACCGTTGCTCGGGTTGAACGAGGCGAATGTTTCGCCCGACGCTGCCGGAACCTGTTTGCCGTCGATCAGATGCAGGACCGGATTGCTCAGGAAAGCCGAGACCTGGGTCGAGGGTGCAACTGTAGTAATCGTCATTGCGTGCTCCTTGAAGTTGTTCTTGTCCTGATGGATTGAGTCGTGATTGCCGGTATTGCCGGGGTCGGGCGCTTCGCGTCTCCGAGGGCATCTTTTTCCAGGGTCGACGGTCCGGCTGCTCCTAGCTTTGGGTGTGTAGTCGAACGGTAGTTCCGGCAGCGATGCGTCAACTGTGTAAAAAATGGACGGTGTCATCGGTGATTTTCAGCGCGCGTAGCCGGTTGTAGAGGGTGGTGCGGGTGACCCCGAGGGACTGTGCCGCCCGCGTCTTGTTGCCGTCGAAGCGGCGCAGCGCTTCGATGATCGCGTGCCGCTCGGCCTCTTCCCGGCCGGCGAGGGAGGGCACCGGCCGCAAACGATAGGCCGCGGGCAGATCAACGATCTCGATCGCACCGAATGGTCTGTTGGCGAGAGCGTGACGCAGGACCTCACGCAGTTCTGGGATATTTCCCGGCCAGGGTTGGGCCGTCAGCAGGCGGGTCGTTGCGGGAGCCAATCGATGGGTCCGACCCGGCTGAAGAGCGTCGATCACCGACTGTGCCAGCAGCGGAATTTCGGTGCGCCGCTCGCGTAACGGCTTCAGCGCGACAATTCGGCGACAGCGCCGGACCAAGGACTGAACGTGAGCGGGAAGCCACGTCTGCGGATTTCCAGTGAGAACAATCGGCACGCTGTGATGACCGGCGCTGATCGTCCGAGCCAGAAGGTCGACCAGATCCCCGGGCAGGACATGGACATTGTCGATGACAAGTCCGTTTGCGTGCCGGTCTAGCGCGGCCGCAAGCCGCTCGGCCCACGCCGTGGAATCCCCGACGAGGCAGTCGAGTGCGTCGATCACAGTAACCGATGTCCCGTCGAGGAGAGAGCGGGCTACCGTGCTTCTGCCGCTGCCGGGTTCACCTTCGACGTACACGCTGGCGGTCGCTGTGGCCGCCGCTGGCTCGGCGCCCACGAAGTGACCGCGATTCGCAGGCTCTGCACCCGATGCATCTCTCGGTACGGAGCGCGTTCGAAGCCGGAACACTGCGCCGTGCGCTACGTCCTGGAGCCTGTCTATCCGGGCCGTGACCATTGCTCCGGACAACAGGACCACCGACTCGACTGTTGACGCCCCTCGGTGGGCAGTAGAGCGGGCAATCTCGCGCATCGCCTCGAGGTCGAGGTCGAGGTCTTCGACCATCGCCAACGCGGCGGTGCTGGTCAGCATGACGTGGTCATTGAGCGCGACAATGGCCCGCCCGGTCCTGCAGGCCTCTCGGAAGGCCCGGAACAGCCGCGAATCGGCCGGCCGCGACGTGTCGATCAATCGCTGTTCGATGTCATCGACGGCCCGGGCGAGGGTCGGCGGAAACAGGGGGTGGGCATCGTCCGGATGCACCGTGATGTTGAGAACACCCTCGACCCTTCGGGTGAGGGGGTGCAGGATCGGCAGGCCGTAGCAGGTGAAGCCGCTCAGGACGGCCGCAAAGTGCTCGGCGCCGTGCACCCACATCCCGCTTCGAACTTCGGCGGGAGTCCCCAGCCCGTTGGTTCCGACATCGGATTCCTTCCACCTCGAACCTGTCACTGCGCCGGCGCGCTGGAGTGTGCTGTCGATCGTCGGCCGGTCGCACCAGCGTCCGACGATTCGACAGTCCGCATCGGCGAGAAGCAGGCTGTACGTCAGACCCGTCAGGTCACGGGCCACGCCATCGAGCACCGGTACGGCCGCGGTCAACAAACGACTCGACGACTCGAAGTCGCCGATCTGCAGGCGCTCGAGGACCATCTCGTGCGTGAGTCCCGCGAGCTCCGATCGCTTCCACGACGCAGCTATCTCCGGACGCAGCAGCTTGTCGTGGACTCCGGACGAGTCCGTCATGGTTCCTCTCCTTCGTTCGACGTGACATCTCGGCCCACCCGAGATGACGCCGGACCTTCAGGCTGTTTTGTGCCTGCGCTTGTCGTCGAACTGCTGCGGGCGTCTCCCTGTCGGCGTCTGTGCCCGATGTCCTGGACGATCCCTCCACTTGACAGGGATGTCCGAGTGCGCAGAATCTGATGGCATACGTGCTCGGCACGCTGGTCGCGCCCGGAACAGGAGGGATACCCGTGCCTTACTGGTCCACCTCTGGCTTGAGTGTGCAGGATCAGGCCAGATATTGGGGTGATGTCGTCTGTGAGGCCTTCACGCCGCTCTCCCCGCGGCGCGGGCGGGTACATATCGATCACAGTGCCACCGCCGAGGGGATACCGGGGTGGGTGCGGTCGGAACCACTGGCAAGTACCAACGGCGCCGAAATCGCCTCCTGCACTCAGCTCCTGACGCACGGAGCGGCGGAGGTCCGGCGAGCACCGCAGGAGGTGCTCTTTGTCAATTTGCAGCTGTCCGGGACCTGCTTCGGCGAGCAGGATGGCCGCCGATGCATCGTCCGTCCGGGCAGCTTCGCCATCTTCGACACCACGCGTCCCTACACGCTCGAGTTCCGGGAGCCGTCGAACGAACCAAACTGGCGAGTCTTGTCTTTCCGGATTCCCCGTGATCATTGGCGCTCGACGGTTCGTGTCGATGACGCAACCTCGTGCGCCATCGACACGAACACCGGTCCCGGCCATGTTGTGGGAGCGATGATGTCAGCCCTGTGGAGCGAACAGTCGAACATTGATGACATCGCGCTGAAGACGCTCGAGCGGTCGTTTACCGACGTTCTCACCGCGGCAACCTCGTCCCGGGTTGGTGCATTCGCGACATCCGACGACGAACGACGTGATGCGGCGTTGCGCCGGATTGTGCGGCACTACATTCGCGCCGCCGTCCCCCTCGGACGGGTCAGTGCTGAGGGAGCCGCACGGGAGGCCGCGATCTCGGTGCGAACCCTGCACCGGTTGTTTCAGGCGGTCGGCACCACATTCTCGGCGTGTGTCCGAGACGAGCGGCTCCGAGGAGCGATGAGCGACCTCGAGGTGGCACCGGATTCGGTGATGTTGAGTGAGATCGCCACCCGCTGGGGATTTTGCGACAGCTCCCATCTGACCCGCACATTCCAGCGTCATCTCGAGTGCACGCCCACCCAGTACCGGGAAACTCACCGGATCGCGGCCGTGTCGGCTCAGATAGCTGCGATGCCTGCTGAGGACTCCATCGGGTCGTAGTCCGCGCTCTTGAGCAACGCGTGCAGCTGGCGGCGCCGTACACCCATGTTGCCTCCGTCGTAGACGGGGAAGCACAGGACGTCCTCCATGATCGCAGCGATCGGTGTCTGGTCGCCGTACGAGTTCACCCCCACCACCCGCATCGTGTCGTAGACCACCTGAACGGACAGCTCGGACGCGAAAACCTTGACCATGTGGCCGAGTTCTTCGTCCGCGCCGTTGGTCTTGTCGTAGAGATCGCAGGCCTTCCAGGTGAAGTATCTGGCCGCCTCGATCCGAGTCTTGATGTCGACGAGCATGTAGCCGACATTCTGGTAGTCGATGATCGGCACCGGACCGGACCGCTTGTCGGTCTTGGCGAACTCGAATGCGTAGTCGAATGCGGCTCGCATCCGGCCGACACAGGCCGCTCCGATGAGGGACGACGTCCAGTTGAAGGTCTTCCGGGAGATTTCGATGCCGTCCCCGGGGGCTCCGATCAGGTTACCTGCGGGTACGCGCACATCGGTGAACGTGATACGGGGAGAGATGGTCGCCCGGTGGCCCATCGTGTCGATGTATGACTCGACCTTGATACCCGGAGTATCGCCCGGGACGACAATCACCGCCAACGACTCTCGAGGGGGCAGGGTGAGGTCGGTGCGGCACAGGACGCTGATCAGCGCGGCGCCGTTTCCATCGAATCCGCATCCGTTGGTGGTGAAGTGCTTGTCACCGTTGATGACCCATTCGTCTCCGTCCAGTCGGGCGAAGGTCTGTACACCGGTGGAGGGGTCGCTGGAGTCGAAGTTCGCGCCGCCGGACGTCTCGGTGAAGGCCCACGCCGCGAGGAGTGGTTCGCTCCCGGCGAAGGGGGGCAAGAACTGGGCCTTCTGTTCCGCGGTTCCGAAGTGAATGATCGGCTGGAGTCCCAAACCGGTGCCGAGGAGCGCAGTCGGAACATTGATATCGACGCGCGTGAGTTCCTCGGCAGCTAAGGCGAAGTCGAGTGAAGGCATGGCTGTTCCGCCGTATTCGACGGGCACCAGCGCCTTCATGAAACCCGCATCCACCATGTCCTGATAGAACGGCTTGATCGCCGCAAACCGGGCCTCTGGGGTCGGCAGAGGCGCTATTACGCCCTCGACGAGACTGAGCCGGTCGTCCGCGAACGATCGTGCCGCCTTCTGTAGACCGGCTTGTTCCGGGCTCAGATCAAAGTTGATGGCCATTGCGATCAGATCCTCCGTTGCTTGAATTATTACGAACGTGTGAGCCCAGCCACACCGGGCCCTCGACAACAATGGTGTCCCGTCGCGGGCTACCACGCTTGGATCCCCGCGCCAACTAACTTGGATGATTGCGCCAGGTAGGCCAAGCCAACTCCCTACGCTGACGGCGCGCTCTGCGCCGACACCTGCCCACCGGCAATGCCCGTCTGGAATCGGATAGTGATCGATGCAGCAACACGGGCGATCCGGTCGCGGACGCGCGGCGTGGGAGGCGTGTTCGGCGCTGCGAGATGCTATTCGCGCTCAGTGACCCGGACAACACCGTCGTTCATTCCCATCGCGGTGGCCAGTTCAGTTCGAAGGCGAAAGCGCCCGCCTCGGGGTTGCGGCCGTGGGACTCTGCCGTGACCGAACGCACGCAGGAGCACTGGGGTGCACCGTTGTTGTTTGCTTTCGCCGCACGTCACCCCTGGCCGCCGCCTCGAGGGCGAGCCGCTGGGGGAGGACCACCGGAACCCACTTCGCCAGGCTTCTCATCTGAACACCCAGCCTGAGGCCGCGGTCGAGGGTCCGGGGCGCATCATCTCTTCTCCTTCAAGGCGCGCGCCGGGATACCGACGACGAGCACTGCGCCAGCGGTCACCACGAGGGAAGCGCTGATCTGCAGTCCCAACGAGAGGCTGCCGGTGTGTTCCCGAATGAGAGTCGGCCTCGGTGATGCCGAGCAGGAAACGCATGACGTAGAACGATGTTTCGTCCCAGACGAACATCGTCGCGATGGTGACCGCGCCCCAGCTGAGCATGAAAGCGCGATGAGGCATTCCGTGTGTGCCTCACCGATGAGGAGTCCGCAGCGCTCGAGTCCGCCCTGCGCAAGCTCGACTCCCTCGCTCGTGCCATGCGACGTTCGGAGGAATAGCCCGGAACTGGGAAAACACACGCCGCGCGGGGCTCACCTGTTGACCTTCGCAACACCTGGTGCTTTTCTGGTGCTACCGCCCCAGAGGAGAATCAATGGACGACACTGTTGTGATGTGCTGGACGGGCTTCCTTTCATCATGACCACAGCGGGCAACTGGCCCGTCCCTGACGCCAATCGGGGAATCTATCGCACCGACTATCTCGTTTTGCGGCGGTGATCTCGCGCCGCCTGTGGAATGCGTTCTCAACCGAGCTGGCCGACCGCACGATTCGATTCATCACCGAGCGTCTGCATAAGGATCGCCGGATTTCATCGGTTCTCAAACTTCCGGTATTGCTATGGGTGTGCCAGGATTTATCTGGGTAGATACTCGGGCCGAGCCCGAACACAAGGTTCGGGCATTCAGGGTGGTCGACATGCGGTTTGTGAACCAGATAACGGCGATTGCGTTTGTCTCGATTCTCGTCAGCTCGGCGTGTAGCAACAATTCCGATCCGTCCAGTTCGCCACCGACGACTGTGGCTCATCCGCCGGCGGAGTTTGTCAAAGGCCCGTGCGCGAAGACGCCGAATCCGGTCCCACTGCTGGAGAATGCTCGCTGCGGGGAATTGTTGGTACCGGTGAACCGCACCAAAGAAGACAGCGGAACTTTGCGCTTGGCAGTAGCGATCGTTCCGTCGGAAACGCAGCCGCCGACCAAGGCTCCGATCGTCTTTCTCATGGGCGGGCCCGGTCAGGATGGGGTCACGGATCCCCCGATCAACCCGGACGTCCCGCTGAACCGTGATCGCGATCTGATCCTGATGGGACAGCGCGGCAACGTGACGTCCAGCTCGCCGTTGCCCTGCCCGGAGATTTTCGAGTTCTTCGCCCAAAGGATCGGAATGGCGTGGAACGCTGAGTCCACACGGGATGCGTACGTAGAAGCGGTGAAGGAGTGCCACGACCGCCTGGCTCCCACCGTTGACCTCTCGGCGTTCAATTCGACCGAGAGCACCGATGACCTGATTGATTTACGCAAGGCACTCGGCCTCGAGAAGTGGAATGTGTTCTCCCACTCGTACGGTACCGACCTTGCGCTGATCTACATGCGTCAAGACGCCGACGCTATCGAGTCGATCGTGTTCGACGGAGTGACGCCTCCATCGGTTGGTGCCCTGGGGTGGACCTGGGCCAGCGCTCGCCAAGCATTCGACAACATGGTCAAGGCGTGCGAGGGCCAGCCAGCATGCAAAGAGCGCTATCCCGACGTGGGGGCAACGTTTATCCGGCTGGTCAATGAGCTTGAAGCGAAGCCCATCACCACGACGGTCAACGTTGAGGGTGTAGGAGACACGAAGGTTGTCGTCGACGGCGGAATGCTGCTGAACTGGTTTGTCCCCGTGGCTACCCATCTACCGAAAGAGTTCCCATCAACGGTCCATGAGCTCGCAAACGGGAATGCACAGCCCATTGCGTCGCGTTGGGCCGAGGTTTGGGGGCATCCGGAGAGGGGCGTCCTCCATTGGGGCCTCACCCTGAGCATTTGGTGCCGTGAATGGATCCCGTTCGAGACCGCCGAGCAGTCAATGCAACAGGCGGAAAAGGAATTCCCTGAACTGCCGGAGTCCGTTCGGGCCCAAGCGCCGCAGCTGCCGTTCCTGCGCGACGCCTGCGAAGTGTGGGACGTGCCGAAGGCCCCTGACTCGATCCGAGACATCACCGTGAGTGACATCCCTTCGCTTGTGCTGTCGGGAACCTACGACGGGCAGACCGGAGCGGTGTGGGGCGACTACATCGCGAAGGATCTCTCGCACTCCATAGTCGCGGTAGTGCCCGGAGCTGCACACGGTGTGTATGCAGAGCCACCGTGCGGAGCCGAGATAATCGCGTCGTTTTTCGACAATCCGGAGAAGCCGGACACATCCTGCACGGACACGACGCAACTGCCGGCATACGACATTCTCCCGCCACGCTGATGACGACCGAGGTGTTCGCCGTCGGTGGCCCTGAGTTGTCGCGCCGGGCGGTGCTTGGCGGGGCGGTCGCCGGGTTGGCGGTGCTCGTATTGCCGGCATGTTCGTCGAAGGAGTCGACCATCACAGCTACGAGCGTCCCGACGAACGCGAAGGAAGCGTTCACCGAGCTCGACGCCAAGATCGACAAGGCGATGAAGGACTACGCGATCCCCGGGGTTGCGGTTGGCGTCATTGCCGACGGTGAGGAGTACATCAAGGGGTACGGGGTCACCAATGTCGACCACCCGACACCGGTGGACGGCGACACCCTGTTCCGGATCGGCTCCACGACGAAGACGTTCACCGGAACGACCGTGATACGCCTCGTCGACGAGGGCAAGGTCGATCTGGAGGCACCGATACGCCAGTATCTGCCCGATTTCGCGGTCGCCGATCCAGAAGCCAGCGCCACGGCGACGGTGCGACAACTGCTCAACCACACGTCGGGTTGGCTCGGTGACGATCTCCAGGACTTCGGTCGAGGCGACGACGCGATAACCAAGTTTGTGGCGTCGATGACCCGGCTCCCACAAAAGACCCCGCCGGGCACGGTCTTCGCTTACAACAATGCGGGGCTGGTTGTGGCGGGGCGGATTGTCGAGGTCGTGACCGGATCGGTCTACGAGGACGCCGTCCAGAAGATGCTGCTGGACCCGCTCGAGTTAAGTCACACCCACTTCTTCTCGGACCAGATAATCGGCCGGAATATCGCCGCCTCACACAACGTCGACGACGGAAAAGCCGTTGTGGATCCGGGTTTCTGGTTCTTCTCGCGCAGTTGCAACCCGACCGGATCGTTGATTTCCAGCGTGCGGGATCAGGTGCGCTACGCGCGCTTCCACCTCGGCGACGGCACTACACCCAAGGGAGATCGGTTGATGAGCAAAGACTCGCTCATCGCCATGCGTTCCAATCCAGGCGTCGGCGGCACGCTTCAGGTCGAACTCACCGGCATGGGAGTGTCATGGATGCTGCGGCCGTCCGCGGAGAACGAGACGATCGTCCAACATGGCGGGACCTGGGCGGGTCAACGATCCGGGTTCTTCATGGTGCCCAGCCGTAACTTCGCCATGACCGTGCTCACCAATTCCGAGGGTGGAGGGAAACTGCTCAACGAACTGTTCGCCGAGGACTGGTCGCTTCGCCGCTTCGCCGGAATCAATAACCTGCCCGCGACGCCCCAGAAGTTGAGCACGGCCGAGTTGGCGCCGTACGAGGGGGCGTATGCCACTGACGACATCGATCAATCGGGCACCCTAGGGACCGTCGTGATCAACTTCCGCGGCAAAGATGGCCAGCTCGTCGGCAACATGAGCGACGCCCCGGATGGCATCTACCTGCCGGATGAGCAGACAGTCCCGAATCTCGGTCTTGCGCTTTACAAGACCGACTATGGGCTCGACCTTGGTCCCGACCTCAAACCCACCGGCACCCGATCCAACTTCGTTCGGGGGTCCGATGGGAATGTCGCCTGGTTCAGCAACCACGGACGGCTCTACCGGCACCTGCAGTAAATAGCCGATCTACCCCGGGGAAGCCGGTGGCGCAATGCGAATTTTGAATCAGTTCACAGTCCTGGGTTTTGCTGTGGTTCTCGCCAGCGGGGCATGTTCGAGTTCGCCGTCCAGCTCGCCGCCGACCACCGTGGACCATCCGCCGGCGCAGTTTGTCGAGGGGCCCTGCGCGAAGACACCGGAACCGGTGCCATTGCTGGCCAACCCTCGCTGCGGAGAGCTGGTCGTGCCGGTAAACCGCACAAAGGCAAATGGTCCGACTATACGGTTGGCCATCGCGATCATTCCCTCGGAAACGCAGCCACCCACCAAGGAACCAATCGTGGGGGCCGGATCGGTCATCTGATGCAGTGCCGGGGCGGTGGATTGGATAAGGTCCATTATCGGAATTTCGATAATGACTGCCTGACAGGATATTTGGTACGTATTCCGGTCTCCGGCCTGCTCGTGGTGTTCGCAGGTGCACGGCGATCAGGACACCGGCGCTGTGCGTCACCAGGACCACCGGCACCTCGACCTGGGCGAAAGCCGCGTCGAGAGCGGCGATCCGGGCCGCCGGCCTCAGCTTGTCGTGCGCGAGCGGCGGAACGACGCGCACCCTGTCGAGTCGATCGGCGAGCAGAGTCTGCGAGTGCTCGGCGACGTGGTCACGCAGGCCGGGCGCGATGACCACGGTCGGTCCGCCGTTGCTGTTCATCGCTCTACCAAAGATGTTCTCTCACAGAATGACCGGCGGGGCCCGACGTTCACGTCGGACCCCGACCTCGGTCAGCGGTTCAGGTCAGGCGTGCCGGGTGAAGCCGACCTGACCGGGCTTGCGGTTCGGCGCAAAGCCCAGCTTGGCAAAGGTCTCGTCCGCGTCACGGTAGGTTTCGCCGATGCGGTTGGGAGCCTCTGATCGTAGAACTGCCAGAGGACCACGGAGAGATCAATGAAGACGATGGTTCGTTCGAGAACCGCGTTCGCCGGGCCCGTCAGGCACTGATTCAGGCGAAGTCAGAACAGGAGTGATGAGCACGTTCGGAGCGATCGTTGGCAGCGAATCGGGCGGGATGAGCTGCGATCTCGCCGTTGACTCGATCTGCCCGAAGATCCTCCGCGACAAGGTCAGGCGTTGGAAGCTGCCGAGCAGATGGAACTCGGCGAAGGAGCCCAGCAGGTAGGCGTGCGCGGCGAGGTAGGGGCGGACCTCGTCGCCGGCCCAGGCGGGTGCGTTCCGGCGGAACTCGGCCCGGTCACCGCCGAGCAGATGGACCCATTCCTCCGTGCTCCAGCCCCAGAAGGTCCGCCCGATCTCGGCGCAGCGCACCAGCAGCACCGCGACGGCGTCGGCCATGGCGCGCCGCCGATGCGCGGTGGCAGGCGAATCCAGTCCCGCGTTGACCGTCTCCAGCGGTCGCAGCAGTCGTCCGATCACACGCCAGCCCGGCGCCTGCGGATCGTGATACTGCAGCCGCCGCAGGTTGCGCACGCCGAGCTCACCGATGGCCCTCGCCTCGTACCTCGATCGCGCTGTCGAAGTGATGCCCGACGAGCGGTGAGCACCACGCGATCGAAGACGGGGTTGACAGCCCCGACACGGGCGCGGTCACCGCGGCATGCCTGCCGCCGCGGCGTCCAAGCCAGTGAGCATCGAGATGCGCCACGCGTGGATGGTCCATGCCGCGGCCGAACCATTCGGCCAGTCCCGCCCGGACAGGTGGATATATCGCCGCGTCGAGTCCGTGTGGCGATGCCCGGCGAAGGTCGCGATCGTGTGCAGCTCCCAGCCCATCCGGGCCAGATCGGTCAGACACAGGTGCCGTGTGGTGTGCGTGGAGAACCGCAGAACATCGGCGGCAGGGGCAATCCGTCGCACCACCTTCGACCACGTCCCCAGACTCAATGGCTGGGCGTGATTGCGGCGGGACTCCGACAGGAACAGCGGTCCACGTGCCCTGCTGAGTCTCGCCCGGTGCGCGAGATAGTCCGACAGCAGCACGCCGGTCGCTGCCGAGTAGGGCACGACCCGCTCGAGCCGGTTCTTCGTCGTCTCCGCCCGAATCCGCAGGGTGCGGTGGGTAGGGGCGAGATCGCCGGTGCGCAGCGCGCACAGCTCCTCACGGCGCAGCGCGGCATCTTAGGCCAGGGCGAGCATCACTCGGTTGCGGACAGGCTCCACGGCGGCGACGGTCAGGATGTCCGCCCACTGCCGCTCGGTGGGGATCCAGGGCAGCTTCGTCAACCGGGGCACCAACTCGCGCTGATGCCCGCCACCGCGTCGGCCGGGCGTGAAACGGCCCCGACCAACGGGATTGGACTCGCGCAACCCCTCCTCCATGAGGTGGTCGTAGAACAGCGGCACCGGCACCAGCCGTTGCTGAATCGTGGCATTCGCCAGACCGGACCCGGAATCGAGCGACACCACATTCGCACCACGGCGGCTGGGCCGTTCGGTCAACTTCCGCACATAAGTACCGATATGGGCACGGCTGGCGGTGAGCGGGTCGACACCCTCCCGCTCGCACATCTCCAGGTACTCGGCAAGCCCCCCACCGAGTGCGTGCGCGGCAATGGTGATCGCTCCGGACGCGGCCCCACAGCAGCTCCGCGCATTCGAACCACCAGGTGATCCGGCCACGGCCGGGACCCACCGCAGGAGTGTGAGCTCCTCGTGGGCGGTCGCGCCGCTGGGATGGCTCGGTGCACGGTGGATGTCCTCATACGGTGGTGGGTGAGGGCGATTAGGCTTCTCTCAGAAGAGCAAGGGCGCGAGCACACGCGCGCACTGTTGCAGCGAGTCGGCGCGACCGAGGAGCGCGTCGATGCGGGTGGACGGGCCGGCGAGGCAGAGGGCACCGGCGGTGTCGCCGTCCGGGTCGCGCAGCGGCACCGCCAGACAGGCCAGGTCCTGTTCGAGTTGGTCGACCTGAACAGCGAACTGCTGATCGCGGATGGTGCGCAGCTCTGTGTCGAGAGCCGCGAGATCAATGACGGTGGCCGAGGTCAGCTGCCGCAGCGGAGTCGAGGGCAACGCTGCCTGCCAGATGGTGCGGTCGGCGAGTAAGAGTTTTCCGGCGGCCGAGGCGTGCAGGTAACGCACCAGTTCGCGTTCAGCGCGCACGGGGTGGTCTGGGTCGGAGTCGAGGACCCGCAGCGTGGTGTTGTGGAAGGCCATGACGTGGACGGCGAACCGCACGCTGTCGCGGAGGTCGTCGAGTTGCCGACGCGCGGCGGTGGAGATGGTGGGGGAGGCGGCGGCGGTGACGAGCCCGTTGAGGCGCGCGCCGAGCCCGAAGCCGCGCAGATCCGAGGTCCGCACCAGATACTCCTCGGCGACGAGGGAGTTGATGAGCCGGTAGGCAGTGGCTTGCGGGAGGTGCAGGGCGCCGGCGATCTCCTTGGCGGTGACCCCGAGGCCGAGGGTGGCGACCACCTCGAGGATGTCGAGAGAGTTCGAGACGGTACTGGGGTGGTGTCGGGACGGGTCGGTGCGTGGGCTCATCGGAACGCGGCCGTGGGCAGCAGGTCGGTGCGCTGGGTCTCGTCGTAGATACCGACCGAGGCGAGCCGGTGCGGAGCCAGACGCCGAAGCGCAAGGGTGTAGAGCACCGCCGCGGCCATGATCACGGCATAGACCGCGATGAGCACAATCCCGTCCTGGATGGCGAAGACCACGGCGTTGACGACCAGGAACAACAGGATGACGGTGGTCACGGTGCCGAGCACCCAGACCGCGGGGGTCGACTCTCCGATGCGCCGCAACAGGATCGGCGCGGACAAGCACCCGGCGAGATAACTGCCGATATAGCCGCAGGCGCTGAGGGTGAGGAAGATGCGCAAACCCTGATCGGGCGAGACACCGGCGAGTAAAGCCGCGATCGGCACAGCGGTCACCGCGACCATCGACGCGGCAATGGCAGGGGCGGGCGTCTGGAAACGCGGGTGCGTGTGGCCGAGGGCGGACGGGGCGACGCCCTCGCGGCCCATGCAGAACAGCACTCGTACGAGCGCATTGACCGACGCCAGGGTGCAGGCGAAGAACGAGGCCGCGATACCCAGGTCGAGGATCGCCGACAAACCGGTCGAGCCCTCCGAGACCAGCAGTGCCACCAGGGGTGTCGCGCTCTCGCGCACCGAGTCGGGGGCGTTGGCGAGGGCGATCGCCTGCACCGGCAGGGCGATCAGATACAACGCGGCGGCGGCGACCGGGGTCCACCGGATCACGCGAGGCACCGACAGGAATGGGTGGCGAGCCTCGCCGCTCAGTGTCGTGGAACTTTCGAAGCCGACGAAGGCGCTGACGGCGACGACGACGGACAGTGCCATGCTCTGCGCGTTGCCCTCCCAGCTCATGGCGGCGGCGACCGGGGCGCCGGTGCGAGTCGTGGTGACCAGCAGCAAGATCAGCAGGGCGCCGACGAGGCCGATGGAGACGCACTCGACGAGCAGGGTGATCCGGGCCGAGATCCGGATGCCGCGGATCATCACCAGGGTGGCCACCACGGCGGCCACCACCGTGACGGCGACGATCGCACCGGTGGGGGTGCCCCGCGCCAACCCGGTGGTGACGGCGATGTGCGAGAGGTAGGTGCCGACGGCGAGGAGGCCGGCCATGCCGACCGTCGCATATCCGACGATCGCGGACCAGCCGGTCGGCACGGCGGCGGTCGGACCGAGGCCGCGGGCGGTATAGCTGTAGATTCCGCCGACCGAGGCCATCCGCTGGGCCATCGGCCGTAGGCACGCCGAGACGAGCAGGATGACCACGGCCGCGCACACGAAAGCGGCGAGCGCGCCGCCCCCGCCGGCGGTGCCGATCACCAGCACCGGGATCACTGCCGCCGCACCCGACGGCGCGACCGCCGCGACGGACTGGGCAAATACCGGTATGAAGGGCAGCTGACGGCGCGGCAACCCCTGCACGGGGGACTGCGCCGCGACCAGCGCCCGCTTGTGCGGTGAAGTCGTCATGTTCCGCACGCTCATCTCTGAAGAAGCAGCGAAGTCGCCTGGTCAGCAGCTGCACGCGGCCCTGGGTGGTGATCGATGTCACGCCCAGCGTCGAATCCATCCATTTCCGATACATGACGAGAATGTTTCATCCATGTTAACCAGGTAGAGAATTTTCCGGCACGAAGTTCTCACCTTCGTTCTCTCCGACGTGTGCTCCCAATCACAAAGCAGCGTTACGGTTCTTGCTGTGAACGGTTGACCGCACCCTGGCAGGCTTCTCTTCAGGGACACCTCGAAGGCGTCGGCGACCGATCACATCGCTAAGCGAAAGCCCGTGATCTACGCAGACATCTCCACCGATCGATTCATGAACCGACCCGGCCACCGTGCCACCCGGAAAATGCCCACCATCGAGGGCGCCTCTTCGTGACGTCGACGCGTGGCAGAACCATGCCCAAGGAGCGAGACACCCATGTCCATTCAGGAAATCGATCGCACGGTCGCCGCCCCGGGAACACATCCCCTCGACCCCCTCAGCCGGGACGAAATCTCGAAGGCAGTGTCGGTGCTGAAGAGCACGCAGGCACAGGCGGACAGCTTCCGGTTCGTGCAGGTGGAGTTGAAGGAACCGTCGAAGAAGGCACTGCGGGGTGACCTCTCGCAGATCCGCCGCGAGGCCAGCGCCGTGCTGATCGACCGGTCCACTGGATACGGCTACGAGGCCACCGTCGACCTCGAGAAGGAGAGCCTCGAGCGGTGGGTGGAGCTGCCGTCCGGCGCGCAGCCGCCGATCATGCTCGACGAGTTCGAGGAATGTGAGGTCAACTGCAAACGCGATCCCCGCGTCGTCGAAGCCCTGGCCAGCCGCGGGCTGACCAACCTGGACCTGGTGTGTATCGAGCCGTGGTCGGCCGGCTATTTCGGCAAGGACGACCAGGGTCGCCGCCTGATGCGCGCCCTCGTCTTTACCCGACTCGACCCGGACGACAGCCCCTACGCGCACCCGGCCGAGGGCCTGATCATCATCTATGACCTCAACAACGGTGAGGTCGTCGAGATCGAGGACAACGGCCTCATCCCCGTCCCTCAGCAAACCGGCAACTACCTGCCCCAGCACGTCGGCCCGGCCCGCACCGACATCAAGCCCCTCGAGATCACCTCACCCCAGGGCCGCTCCTTCCAGGTCGACGGCCAGCACGTGACCTGGGGTGACTGGAGCTTCCGGGTCGGCTTCACCCCTCGTGAGGGTCTGGTGCTGCATCAGCTGAAGTTCCGGGACGGCGGCACCGATCGATCGGTGATCAACCGCGCCTCGCTGGTGGAAATGGTGGTGCCCTACGGTGACCCGTCCCCGGTGCAGCACAAGAAGAATGCCTTCGACGCCGGCGAATACAACATCGGTGCCCTGGCGAACTCCCTGGCACTCGGCTGCGACTGCCTCGGTGAGATCCAGTACTTCGACGGCATCGTCAGCGACAGCCACGGCAACCCGATGACGATCAAGAACGCGGTCTGCATGCACGAGGAAGACGACTCGATCATGTGGAAGCACTACGACTACCGGCAGGACACCGCCGAGGTCCGGCGCTCACGGAAGCTGATCATCTCCTTCATCGCCACCGTCGCCAACTACGAGTACGGCTTCTACTGGCACCTCTACCTCGACGGCACCATCGAGTTCCTGGTCAAGGCCACCGGCATCCTCTCCACCGCCGGTCAGCAGCCGGGAACCAAGTCGCTGTACGGGCAGACCCTCAACAACGACGGCCTCTACGCCCCCATCCACCAGCACATCTTCAACGTGCGTATGGACTTCGAGCTCGACGGCACCAAGAACGCGGTCTACGAGGTCGACACCGAGGTGCCCGGCACCAACCCGACACAGAGCTGCTTCTACACCGTCGACCGCCTCCTCGAACGAGAACAGGACGCCGCCCGCCTCGCCGACGCCGGCAAACACCGATTCTGGAAGATCGTCAACCACGACCGCCGCAACATCGTCGACGAACCGGTCGCCTACCGGCTCCAGCCCACCGACGCGATCACCCTGTCCGCCACCCCCGACTCCTGGGTAGCCAAGCGAGCCGGGTTCGCCACCAACAACTTCTGGGTCACCGCCTACGACCAGACCGAGCGCTTCCCGGCAGGGGAGTACCCGAACCAGTCCCGCGGCGGCGACGGCCTTCCCGCCTACATCGCGGGCAACCGCAACATCGTCGACGAGGACATCGTGGTCTGGTACACCTTCGGCATGCACCACGTGGTGCGCCTCGAAGACTGGCCGGTCATGCCCCGCCAGCACGTCGGCTTCATCCTCCAACCCCACGGATTCTTCGACCAGAACCCCACCCTGAACCTGCCCCGCCCCGAGCGGCAGGCCGAGGGGTCGCACTGCGGATGCGAGGACTAGCCATGAGCACCGATCCGGTGGCGCCCCCCACACGCCACACCTACGCGGGCACCACCGGTGCCCACGCCGCGGGCGGAGTCGACTACGACAACGTCGCCGACGACTACATGCTCCGCCGTCAGCTGCGCCGCGGCACCGCAGGACCAGTCCTGCTGATTGGACTCGGCGTCGGCTACGTCGTCGCCGGTGACTACGCCGGCTGGAACTTCGGAATCGGCCACGCCGGCTGGGGCGGCATGCTCATCGCGGTCGGACTCATGGGCCTGATGTACACCGCGATGTGCCTGGCCCTGGCCGAGATGGCCTCGATCATCCCCACCGCCGGCGGCGGCTACGGCTTCGCCCGCCGCGCGATGGGACCGTGGGGCGGCTTCCTGACCGGCACCGCCGTGCTCCTCGAATTCGTCCTCGCCCCGGCCGCCGTGGTCACGTTCATCAGCGCCTATGTCGACAGCCTCTTCGGGATCAGCGGACCCTTGGTGTATGCGGTGTTCTACATCGCCTTCATCGGTCTGCACCTGTACGGCGTCTCGCAGGTGCTCAAGCTGATGTTCGGCATCGCCATCGTTGCCGTGATCGGGTTGCTGGCCTTCTCGATCGGAATGATCCCGCATTTCGATGTCAGCAACCTCATCGACATCGCCCCCACCAATGCTGTCGGCGCCAGCAGCTTCCTTCCATTCGGCATCGTCGGAGTCTGGGCCGCCCTGCCCTACGCGATGTGGTTCTTCCTCGCGGTCGAAGGTGTCCCCCTCGCCTCCGAGGAAGCCCGCAACCCGGTGCGCGACATCCCCAAGGGACTGATCGGTGGTGTGCTGGTGCTGCTCACCCTCGCCGCGCTGCTGCTGACCCTCGGACCCGGCGGATCGGGCGCATCGACCCTGCAGGACTCCGACAACCCGTTGATCGACGCTATGGAGGCCGCCAACGGCGGCACCACCTGGCTGAGCCAGTTCGTCAACGTCATCGGCCTGGTGGGTCTGGTGTCGAGCTTCTTCACCATCACCTACGCCTACTCGCGGCAGACGTTCGCGCTCTCGCGGGCCGGCTACCTGCCCAAGGTGCTGTCGCTGACCAACGGGCGCAAGACCCCGTTCCTGGCGCTGATCGTGCCCGGGGTGATCGGATTCATTCTGTCCCTCACCAGTTCCGGAGACCTGCTCATCCTGATCTCGGTGTTCGGGGCCACCGTCTCCTACATCCTGATGATGATCTCGCACATCGTCCTGCGGATCCGGGAACCGCACCTGCACCGCCCCTACCGCACCCCCGGTGGGATGCTCACCTCCGGAATCGCCCTGGTCCTGGCCGTCGCCGCCCTGGCAGCCGGGTTCATGGTCGACCCCTCGGTGGTGTTGTACGCGGCCGCCGCGTACGCGGTGATGATCGCGTACTTCGCCTTCTACAGCCGACACCACCTCGTCGCGAAGGCACCCGAAGAAGAATTCGCCGCCCTCGAGGAGGCCGAATCCGAACTCGACAACAGATGACCGTGACCGGTTCGGTCCGCGCCCATCAGGGTGCGGGCCGGCCACACACTTCTGGCAAATCCGCCGCACTGCACCAGCGCCGAAAACCTGTGCGCCCCCTTTCCGTACCCAGCTCAGGGCGCATCCTTGCCGGGAACCACGAGTGAACCCAAGGAGAGAACTCATGGCCACCTCCGCCGCCGCCACCGTCTGGCGGCCCACCCTGCCGGTCAATCCCGTGCGGGCGACCGCCGCCGGGAAGGTCGCTGCCCTCTTGGTTCTGGCCTGCGTCGCAGCACACATTCCGGTGCTGCTCACCCACCTGCCCCACTTTCCCGGCACCAGCCTGCTGATGCTCGCCCTCTCCTGCGCCTGCCTGTTCTGCGTCGGGCATCTGTGGACCAAGCCGACCATCCGCGACTGGTCCACCACGGGGGCATTGGCCGCCGGGATGCTCGTCTTACACGCGATGATGATGGTCTCGATGACGAACACCCTCACCGGCGCGGCGAACACCGCGACCCCCGGACACCGTCACCGCTCGGCCCCCCACACCATGGACGCCGCCCCTACGCCGAGCGGTACGCTCGAGTTGCTGTTCTATGGTGCGAGCGCACTCGCACTGATCCAGGTTTTTCTGGCGGTCGTGATAGTCCTGCCCACCATGCTTCGGAGCCGAAGCCAGCGCACCGCCGTCTGATGACTCGTGATGCTTGATGGCTCGTGATGTCGGAGAGTGTTCCGCGCTTTTCGGAGGTAGGGATGCGGCGCAACCTTAATTCGCCCTCGGGCAGCAGCCGTGCGTTGTCGGCGTCGTTGCGGTGGAATTCTCGAGTGGCGCGTGTGCGGCGCTAATCGATGTAGGGCCGACCGGCATTGCGCCGCAGCACCCCCCGCGCCGCCGAATCAGGCGACTGCGCGACGACGACGCCGCGGATTACAGCACGACCATCGCTGCACAGGAGACGCCGGCGATTGACCTCGGCTCCGAGTACTACCGCACCGGGGTCGAGGCGCGTCGCCGCGCCCACGCCGCCTTGACCGACGTCCCCGGCCTGTTCGAACAACGTCGAGGACCGGATCGAGCAGCTCCCGCAACGCACCCTCGACCTACTCGACGCCGAGAGCCGTGTCTGAGGTGCATCGAAGGGGAGCGGCGAGCTATTTGTCAAGATGTCTTGACGATCCAGCTGCATCGCACCGAATTATCGGTCGGCAGCGGACGCGACCTGAGACGCCACCTGGGGGGATCAACGACTCGGCCAGTAGATGGTCGAGGCCTTTCGGCATCGCTGTACGAAAAATTCTTGCTCACCGGTTCCGGCGAATCGGTGATCCCGTCCTCTAGATGAGCTTCGAGGTCCGCCTACTGCGCATGAGGTGGTTCACGGGCTGTGCAGGTCGATGACGGCGGGTCGGTGCGCCGCGGCGGACGAGTGCGTCTCGTGTGGTTAGTCCAGCCGTGATCACGCGTATTCAGCAGTTCGGGAACAGCTGTGCCGGTGAGTTTTCCGGCGTGAACTGCGGCTCGAGTGGTTGCTACTGATCGGGTTCACTGCAAGTAAGAAGTACCCATCAGTCGGCGTTACCGCTTTCAATTCGGGCCACGAGGTCGCGGTGCTCGTCGCGGACTTTTCGCGAGACGGCTATGAATGCTTGGACCAGTGGAGTTGGTTGTCCGCGCCATCCGACGCATAGCGTCGAACCCGGCACTTGACCCAGCGTTCGGTACACCAGCGACGCCCGATGCGCGAATCGGTCCATGCTGGGCACAGACACCGACAAAGTGAGACCCGCCGCTACGTTGTCCAGCTCTTCATCCATCGTTGCGGTTTCCCTGCTGATGCGGGGCAGATTGGCATCGTCGACCCCGAGATCACGCAGTGTCCAAAACGCGCGCCAACGTGCGTCGTCGGTACGCGGTGCTGAAATTACCTGATCCTGCAAATCAGACAACAGCACCACCTTCTGCGCTGCAAGAGGGTGCGAGTTCGTCATCCCAATTGCAAGCGGTTCAGTGAACAAAACTTCAGAGTTCAGGTCGGCCAGATCGATCGGTAACCGCAAGAACGCCACATCCGTCTCTCCGGACCGCAGACCACAGGAGGGATCTGTGAGGTCGTAGCTTTCGATCCGAGGGCTGACGGACGGGTGACGAGTTCTGAACTCCGAAATAATCAACGGTGTCAGCTCCAGTGCTGACGCGGCAAAGAACCCGATGCGCAGAACACCGGACATTCTGGAATGCGCTCGGTGCGCGTCTGCCACGCCCGCGTCCAGAACTGCCAACGCCTCACGCGCTGAACGGAGAAAGGCCTTGCCAGCGTCGGTCAGTTCGACTGCTCTCGTTGTCCTTTTAAGCAGCGGTACGCCTACATCGTGTTCGAGTTCAGTGATGCTGCGACTCAAACCCTGCTGCGAAACGTACAGACTCTCTGCTGCACGGGTGAAGTGAAGGGTCTCTGCAACTACCACGAAATGCCGTAGACGACGCGTATGAACGTCCATCGAACTCGCTCTCGGTATCTAAAACTGCAACGCCAACCATCATGGCCCCCGGGGCTCCGATTCACAACGGATCAGCGTAAATAGAGTCAAAAATATTGTTTCCCTCACCTCAGTCTCGTGCGGCACACTCGCAGTTGGATGTGATGCGCGTCTCTGAGGACCGCCGATTCGACCGAAAGGAGCGAGTATGCAGCGAACGCTTCTGACGCTGGGACGCTCCTTGGTGAACTCCGCTGCGGGGCGATCACGTCGACGGCCATAAGTCCAAAGCCGTGAGGTCACAATCACCAGCAGTCTGCAAACGAGCGGTGCGTCGACAACCGAGGCAATCGATACACTGATCGGCCGCATTTCCAGGCTGACACGGCGGCCGATCTGCTGGTCCGCTACCCGCTATCAAGCGTTGTCCATCCGACAGGACGCTCGGCAGAATCAACGCAGCAAGACCGCTCACGGCGATGCAAAACCTAGCAAGCAGATCCAATTTTATCATCTCGCAGTAGATCGAGCGGCGAGATCGACCACCCACGTCAGGTAGGCAGGCATGTCTCAAGAATCGTCCTCGACATCCTCTGGTTCAGTCGTCAGTACTGAGACCGGCACCGCCAAAGTCCCTATGGATAAAGGCATCGGCGTCCGAGGCGTCGTATTTTTGGTAGCTGCCGGTGCTGCCCCGCTGGCGGCAGCAGTAGCGGTGTTTCCAGTTGTCGTCAGTGCCAGCGAAAGTCCCGTGTCACCCCTGTTCTTCGTTGTCGCAGCGCTGGCTTTGGCTGTATTCGCCGTCGGCTTCACTCGAATGGCCCATGAAGTCACAGACGCCGGCGCATTCTACGACTTCATTCGTGCCGGCCTGGGCCACGTCTGCGGACGTGGGGCAGCCACACTGGCGCTGGTGTCGTATGCGCTGCTGTTCGTCGCGCTCGTCGGGTATTTGGGCGCGTCCACTGCAAGTGCCATTGAGTACTTCACCGGTGCCGTGACTCCGTGGTGGACGTGGAGCACGGTGTCGCTATTCATCACCGGCATGTTGGCTTACCGCGACATCGCATTAAGCACCAAGGTTCTCGGCGTTTCGTTGGTGATCGAAGTTGCGATCATGCTGGTGCTCGATTTCGTCGTGGTGTTTCGTGGTGGGCCCGAGGGAACCACCGCATCGGCCCTGAACCCACTACACTTCACCGAAGGCACGCCATCGCTCGGCCTGATGTTCGCCTTCTTCGGGTTCGTGGGCTTCGAGGCCACCGTTATTTTCCGGAGAGAGGCGCGTAATCCACATCGAACAATCCCCCGAGCGACATACGTGTCCATCATCGCCATCGGAGTGTTCTATGCATTCAGTCTCTTTGCCGTCGCAGTAGGTACCGGCCCCAACAGCCTCGTCGCGAAAGCAACCGAAAACCCTCAGACCCTGGTCACAGAACTGGCATGGACGTTCCTAGGCGTCTTCGGACAGGATGCGGTTCAGATACTTGTTCTGGTAAGTCTCTTCGGTTGCTTTCTGACCTTCCACAACGTGCTCGCCCGGTTCACCTTCAACTTCGGCGCGGCGGGTCTGCTTCCCTCGGCATTGGGCTGGGCCCATCCCCGTCATCACGCACCGTCGCGGGCATCGCTTGCAGTCACCGCGTACTGCCTCCTCGCCGTCGCCGTATCCGTCATACTGGGATTGGATCCAGTGCTCGATCTGTACACGTGGTTCTCCGGCGCAGCCACTCTGGGAATCATCGTGTTGATGGCTTTGACCTCGTTGGCGGTCATCGTGTTCTTCCGTGGACACGAACGAGGATCCCGGCTAACGACGTTCATTGCGCCGACGGCGTCGCTGGTGGCGTTCGGGGCACTAATATTCTTGGTGGTGAGAAATTTTCCGCTGCTGGTCGGCGGTTACGGCGTAGCAGTGGCGCTGATCGCGGTGCTGGCCATCGCATTGGCGGGTGGAGCAGCAAGCAGCTTGGTCGGCAGGTCGTCGGCGAGAAATCTTTAGTGCCCTGTCCTGGGATTCGCGACTTGCTAGAGCCCCAAACGGCGCGCAGAGATCCGGGCAGTCGACGTCACCCCCGTCCTTGCTCCGCAAATTAATAAGACAGTCTTGGTGTCCGAGTCGCAGACGGCTGATGCCGTCCGCCCACAAGATTGTCGCAAAACCACACAACCTCACCAGACCTCGACGATCCGCCGATGTTGCGGCAAGCAATCGGGTCGCAGCGTCTCACTCCCACGCCAACCGACGCGCCAAAGTGCGTATGAGACACAGATCGATCGTCTCGTTCCTTACCTTCCCAACTCGCGGTGCTAGGAGACGACTATTTCCCACGCGCTGTGCACCCGTAGGAAAATCGGCCTCGTTACTTCGATATCGACTTGGCGACCGAGGCCACTCTCACTCAGCGGGGGTCACGACAGCTCCCGCACTGGACGTCCAGTTGAAATGTGCGAGAACTGCCCCACGGACATCCGATCAAACAATCCACAACAGAAGTGTGTAAATCTGAATGGACTCGTTGTTTCTCTCGTCGGTAAAACTTCGGCAGAATCAGAGGCGACAACAGATGTGATGTGGACCTCTCAAAGGGTCTCGCGGCCGGGGAACCACACAGCAACCTCTGAGACTCTCCTCGCACACTCGCGCTTGCATGCCGTCTTCAGCTCGCCGCTTGGTGAGTGGCGCCGTTCTACAGAAAGAGAAACACCATGGCCGGCCAGTTAGAGAACAGAAGTATCGTCATCACGGGGGTCGCCGATCCTCAGGGCATCGGCTTCGGGAGCGCCCGGGTGCTGGCGCAGAAAGGTGCATTGCTGACTCTGGTGGACATCTCCGAGCAGGTCCTCGAGCGACGAGATGATCTCGAGCGGGAGGGGTTCGACGTCCGATCCCACACCGTGGATCTGACGAATCATTCGGATGTCGTCGACCTGATCGACCAGGTAGTGAAAGACGCCGGTGTCATCGACGGCCTGGTGAATCTCGCAGGAATCGCAGCGCGGGCAAAGAAGGGTGACGATGTCGATTTCGAGGTACCGATACTTGCCACGACTTCGATCGAATCATGGGAGCGCACTCTCGCCATTAACCTCACCACTCAATTCAATTGTGTGCGGGCTGTTTTACCGCACATGATTGAAAGGAGGTACGGCCGCATCGTCAACTTCTCCTCTGTGACCGGTCCTGTCGGCGCGATCGCTGGGTTGGGCGCCTACGCGGCAGCCAAAGCGGGTGTTGTCGGTCTCACCAAGTCCATCGCACTGGAGAACGGCCAGTTCGGAATCACAGCGAACGCGATCGCGCCCGGATACGTCAACACCGCAGCGTTGACGCCCGGAATGCATATCGGTGGCGAAAACACCCCACTCAGGCGAAGTGGTGAACCCCGTGAAATTGGTGCTCTCGTTGGCTTTCTCGCATCGGAAGAGTCTTCGTACGTGACGGGTCAACTCATCACCATCGATGGTGGAAACATGATTCAGGAATACAAGGGCCCGGGTGAACTGGTTCTCTAATTGGCCGACCGGCACCAACCCACTCCATGCAATCGAGCAACTGCCGTTCCCACCGCTCGTCGATTCGCACCGCATCAGTCGATTGCGGCCTGCCCGCGCCGGATAGGAGATAGACGTGCAAGAGATCTCCACACAGGATGACGACGCGACGCTGCCCACGCTAGGACTGATCGTCAATCCCGTGGCAGGGATGGGCGGCGCCGTGGGTCTTAAAGGCACCGACGGAGCGGACATACTCCGCGAAGCGCAATCGCGTGGCGCCCGGCCCACCTCGCAGGCTCGAGCCAGCCTCGCGTTGACACAGCTCGCTGCTACCACAGCTTCTTTCCGACTCCTAACCGGTCCTGCCGAGATGGGCGAACGTTGCGCGCGCGCAGCAGGTCTGACGCCGGAAGTGGTGTACGAATTGGGTACTGGTTGCTCAACCGCTGTCGATACTCGAGCGACCGCAGCCATCATGGCCGCTCGACCGGTTGACCTGATTCTGTTCGTCGGCGGCGATGGCACTGCGCGAGACATATTTTCGTCAGCAGGGGATCGTGTCCCCATGGTCGGAGTGCCCGCCGGTGTGAAGATGCACTCGGCACTGTTCGGCACGAACCCAGCGAACGCTGGCCGTCTAGCCGGTCTGTACTTGTCCCGAAATCCTGTGGCCAGGTTGCGCGAGGCAGAGATCATGGATCTTGACGAGGCAGCGATCCGCAACGACACGATGTCCGCGCGCCTCTACGGCTACGCGCGCAGCCCTTTCGAGCGTCATCTCGTCCAGAACGCAAAGTCCGGCTCGCGGCCGGGGAGTGAACAAGATTTGGAGGCCGCCGCTCACCAGTTGGCGCGAGGGATGCGGCCCGACTGCCTATATATCCTTGGCCCGGGAACGACTACACAACGCATAGCCGGTGCTTTGAATCTGCACTCGACCCTGTTGGGCGTCGATGCCGTTCTCGACGGCAAAATGGTCGGAACCGACGTCGATGAAAGCACGCTACTTCGACTGATGAGTGGTCGAGAGACTCGAATAGTCGTCGGCGTTCTCGGTGGCCAAGGCAGCCTCTTCGGGCGCGGAAACCAGCAAATCAGTCCAAGAGTAATTCGCGAAGCTGGGCTCGATCACATTATGGTTTTCTCATCTATCGAGAAGCTGATTGCGCTCGGCAATGCGCCGCTCCGTGTCGATACCGGCGATCTCGAACTGGACGAGAGGCTTACCGGCTATATCCATGTTCAAACTGGCAATGATCACAGTGTGATTCATAAAGTCGCCTCATAAGAAAACGTCAACCATAAAAGACATAAGGAGGCATCAATGAGTAACAGCACAGCGCATCCGTACATGGCAAATTCGGTTCCCGCGCTTCAGCAGGAGATGCTCGACGCAATAGGCGTCCCCACCATCGCCGAACTCTTCCAGCAAATTCCTACCGACCACCGCACTACTCGGAAACTCGATTTGCCGCCGACCCTCGGTGAAGCCGAACTCCGACGGCATCTCGTGAACACCCTCGCGAAGAACCGCACGTGCGAGCAGAATTTGAACTTCCTCGGAGCCGGCCTGTGGCAACACCATGTCCCCGCAGCGTGCGACGAGGTGGTTCGCCGAAACGAATGGCTTACCTCAGTCTTTGGCGAGCCGAGCTCGGATCACGGCCGTAATCAGGCATGGTTTGAGTTCTGCAGCCAGCTGGGCGAGCTGCTGAAACTCGACCTGGTGGGCCTACCCGTCCGAAGTTGGGGTTCCGCCGCGGGCCATGCCCTACGAATGGCTGCCCGCATTACACAACGCACGGAGGTCGCGGTTGTCCGCGCGATCGATCCCGAGCGGTTGTCCGTGATCCGCAACTATTGTGAGCCAACGGAGATGGAGAGCCACATCGCAGTCCGGCTGATCGACTATGATCCTGCCAGCGGGCTGATCGACCTGGACGATCTTCGGGCAAAGGTGGGTGAGCACACAGCGGCGGTGTACTTCGAAACGCCATCGTATCTTGGCGTAATAGAGCAGCAAGGGGCCGAGATCGCGGCCATTGCGCGTGCCGTAGGTGCGGAAACCATCGTCGGTGTCGATCCCATTTCGCTCGGAATTCTCTCATCGCCAGTAGATTTCGGCGCGGACATCGTTGTCGGAACGATCCAGCCGCTTGGCATCCATATGCACACCGGCGGGGGAGTCGGCGGTTTCATAGCCTCACGCGACGAGGATCGCTACGCTCATCAGTATCCCACCTTGTTCATCAGTATTGCCGAAACGATCAAGCCTGGGGAATACGGATTCGGTCTCGGTCTTTTCGAGCAATCGTCTTATGGTTTGCGAGACAAGGGAAATGACTGGACCGGCCATTCGGTGTACATGTGGGCCATCGCTGCAACCACATACATGGCGTTGATGGGGCCTCAAGGGTTCGAGGACGTCGGGGGGGTGATCCTGCAGCGCGCGCACTATGCGGCACAGTTGTTGTCGGAGATCGAGGGTGTCCGAGTTTCCTTTCCATCGGGTTTCTTCAAAGAGTTCGTCATCAACTTCGACAACACAGGTAAGACCGTCGAAGAGATCAACGATGCATTATTGAATATCGGGATCTTCGGCGGGAAAGACCTGACGAGGGATTTCCCTGAGTTAGGTGCCAGTGCACTCTATTGTGTCACCGAGATTCATATAAAAGCTGATATTGACCGCCTGGTGGGCGCTCTCAGAGAGGTGACTGCAAATGAGCACTAGGCTAAACGAAATCCAGGCCCCGGTTTGGAACGAACCGATCATCATGGAGATGGGCTACCCGGGCCGTCGAGGTGCAGTGTTCTCTCACGCCGAGGACGACATCGAAGCACGGGTTGGCGCAGCGGTCGACCTGATCCCCACCGCCGTGCGCCGACGCGACCGTCCCGCGTTGCCCGAGATGTCCGAGCCCGAGGTGCTGTACCACTACCTGCGATTGTCACAACAAACGCTGGGAATGATGGGTGTCAGTCTTTTCGGAACCTGCACGATGAAATACAATCCGCAGGTCAACGAAGCACTTGCGTGGCGGCCGGAAGTCACCGAAGTACATCCGCTGCAGCACGAGGACACACTGCAGGGAACACTGGAAATTGTGCACGCGATGGATCTCATTCTGCGTGAGCTTTCCGGAATGGACCAGTTCGTGTTTCAAGCTGGTGGTGGGGCGGAAGCTGCTTTCGTCAACGCCTCGGTGACCCGCGCCTACCATGCCTCCCGGGGTGAGCTGGAACAACGAAACGAAGTCATCACGACTATTCAAACTCACCCCTGCAACGCCGCGACAGCCGCCGCCGCGGGGTTCAAGGTGATTACGTTGATGCTCGACGAGAACGGCTACCCATCCCTCGACGCGCTCAAGGCTGCTGTGTCGAACCGGACCGCGGCCTTGATGGTCGGTAATCCCGATGACATGGGTGTCTACAACCCGGAGATGAAGGAGTGGGTGGAGATTGTCCACGAAGCGGGTGGCCTCTGTTTCTACGACAGCGCCAACTTCAATGGCACGATGTCGAAGATACGACCCCGTGAAATCGGCTTTGATGCATGTATGTTCATGCTTCACAAAACCTTCGGCGCACCTAAGAGCGGCGTCGGAGGACCCGCTACTGGCGCCTACGGGTGTTCGGCTGAGCTCGCCCCGTTCTTACCCGCTCCGCTTGTCACCTTCGACGGTGAGCGTTACCACCTCGATCACGACCGCCCCGACAGTGTCGGAAAAATACGCGAATTCTGGGGCAACGTGCCTGTCATCCTCAAAGCGTACGCATGGGTGCGAGCAATGGGCGCTGAGGGTATCGCCCAGGCGTCCGACATTTCTGTATTGGGAAACAATTACATGGAAAAAGGACTACTCGCAATCCGAGGCGTCACTCGGTCTCACCCCGAGAGTACGAGCCCCCGCCTCGAAATGACGCGATACAGCATGCAGACCCTCAAGGAAGACACCGGCGTCGACGTGCACGATGTGCAGAACCGTATGACTGACTTCGGGATCGACGCGATGTGGACCAGCCATGAACCGTGGCTAATTCCTGAGCCCTTCACACCAGAGGCCGGCGAGATGTACGGCAAAGAGTCCTTGGATCGATGGATCGCGGTACTCGCCCAGATTTCGGATGAGGCATATTCGAATCCCAATATTGTGAAATCCGCCCCACACAACCAGGCAATTCATCGATTGAAGCCCGGTTTTACCGATGACCCCAGTACTCGCGCTATGACCTGGCGCGCTTTCCAACGAACGCGCGCGCAGATCCGCTCGTAAGCACTCCCAGCCGGCGGCTGTTGGACATACTAAAGTAGCGAGTCTGCAGTAGCGCTGGATGACACATCATGGATTGCGTAGGTACCGCCACTCGCAAGGTTGTCAGCATATTAGTTGGGGCAAGTCCAACATCTTCCTTCCCGAGGTGGATTCAAGAAATCGGTGCGCTTTGTCGCTCAATGTTACGCGCGGACAGCCCCACGCGTCGGGCACGTGTGAGACGCCACGCATGGACATTCAGAAGCCTTGGGAGCGTGCACACGGGCGTTGACCAGCAAACGGCGATCGACTGAGCGCGCCAAGTCGCAACGACAATGACCAAACCGTTTCAAATAGAAGGAGCTTTCGTGACAGGACTGGACACACCGATAACGCCTTTGAAATTCCTCGAGCGCTCGGCCCAGGTACATCCGAACAAGACCGCGGTCGTAGACGGCGAGCGGCGCATATCGTATTCCGACCTCGCATCCATTGTCACACGCCTTGCGCACGGTCTTCGCCAGTCAGGAGTCGGATCCGGTGACCGAGTTGCCTATCTGGCAACCAACTCGGCTGAGCTATTGGCGGCCCACTATGCAGTCCCTCTTATCGGCGCGGCACTGGTCGCAATTAACACGCGATTGTCGCCACCGGAAATCGAATACATATGTAACCACTCTGAGGCTGTCCTTCTGCTCGGCGAGCCCGTCTTGCTCGAACAGCTGCATGATGCGTCGCTACTGACAGTTCGGGAGACGGTACAGCTACCGCAGCAGGACGGTAGCTACATGGACAGCGGGCAGTCACACCTCACCTATGACGCACTCATGGCACGCGGGTCGGAAGAGCCTTTGCCCTGGGAGGTCGACGACGAGACCCGAACCATCTCGATCAATTATACGTCGGGCACCACCGGTCGCCCGAAGGGGGTGATGTACACCCATCGCGGCGCGTACCTCAACTCTCTCAGTCAGATTCACCATCAGCACTTCGACATCGACACCAAGTACCTGTGGACACTGCCGATGTTCCACTGCAACGGCTGGTGCGGCCCCTGGGCAGTCACTGCCGCATCCGGAACTCACGTATGCATCCGTGCGGTTCGCGGTGACGCGATGTGGTCACTCATCGACAGCGAAAAGATCGACCACATGAGTGGTGCACCGACGGTTCTCACGACGCTCGCCACTGCCGATGCAGCGCATCGGCTCGACCGGAGCATGACCATCACTACAGCAGGAGCTCCACCCAGCCCAACCACAATCCGGGCGGTCAGAGCACTCGGAGCCGAAATCGTGCATGTGTACGGCCTGACCGAGACGTACGGCCCGTGTGCAGTCTGCGAACCTCAGGCAGACTGGGCCGCGCTCGATGAGGACAGACTGGCGAGGCTGCTGGCGCGTCAGGGAGTGGGAATGCTCGCCTCCGGCCCAGTGCGGGTAGTCCGCACTCAACGCGGTCCGCATGGCGAACTCGTCGACGTCGCCAGCAACGGTACCGAGATGGGCGAGATCGTCATGCGCGGAAATATAGTCATGAAAGGGTACTTCGGCGACGATTCGGCCACCGCCGAGGCCTTCTCTGGCGGCTGGTTCCATTCCGGCGACCTGGGAGTCATGCACCCAGATGGCTACGTACAGCTCATGGACCGCGCCAAAGACATCGTCATATCCGGCGGTGAGAACATCTCGACAATCGAGGTCGAGCAAGTTCTCATGTCCCACCCATCGGTGTTGGACGTTGCGGTGATCGGCGTTCCGGACACGAAATGGGGAGAACGACCCAAAGCGTTCGTGGTTCTCAAGACGGATTCCACCGTCTCCGACTCCGACCTGACGCAGTTCGTACGAGACCACATCGCGGCGTTCAAGGCGCCACGAGAAATCGTGTTCCTACCCGGGCTACCGAAGACCTCGACCGGAAAGATTCGCAAGAACGAGTTACGCGACCGCGAATGGCATGGAGAGCGCGAGCGGATCCGAGGCTGATCGCTTCTGGACAATCGGCATGTCCACTCAGACGACTGCAGATCGATGGTTCCGTGGACCAACCGGGTCAGGCTCCACTCAGCCAATGGCTCTCATGATCACATCAATCTCGAAAGGACGCGGACATGACAGAAGATGCAGTTCGGCGGGTACTCGCCGCGATCGAGGACTCGCGTCAACGAATTATCGACGACGTGAAACGTCTGGTCGAGGTGCCCAGCGTGAATCCGAACTATCCTGGCGTCCGGTCCGAAGACTATCTCGGTCAGGAATCCGAGGCGAACCTCTTACTCCGCGACAGATTCGGCTATCTCTTCGACAGCTCCCAACTCGTCAAGAGCCAAGAAAAGCGCGAGAACCTCGCTGGTGTCGTGAAGGGCGGTGGCACAGGTCGGTCGCTGTTGCTCAACGGCCACATCGACGTCGTACCGGCGGGGAATCTCGATACATGGACAGGTGACCCCTTCGTCGCGAGCGAAGTCTCCGGCCGAATACATGGCCGAGGGGCAAGCGACATGAAGAGCGGGATGGTCGCTGCCTTCAGTGCGATCGAAGCGATCCGAACGTCAGGTATCGAGCTTGCCGGCGACCTGGTCGTTCATTCCGTGGCAGGTGAAGAATTGGGCGAGCATGAAGTCGGGACAGGTTGCGTGCTGCAGAATGGATACATTGCGGACGCGGCGATAGTCGTCGAGCCATCCGCTAGTTTCGATTCCCCGCTGACGATCAATCCAACTGCTGCGAGCTTGTTGTGGGGTCGAGTTCGAGTCGAGGGACTCGCCGGGCATCCAGGGCTTCGCCGCGAGCTGGTACGGGCCGGCGGGGCCGGTGCGCAGGCGGGCGTGAACGCGATTGATAAAGGCTATTTGGTTCTGCAAGCGCTGTACGGGATCGAAGAGCAATGGGGGCTGAGCAAGCAACGCCCACTGTTCAAGTCGGGACATTTCGTCGTCATGCCCGGAACGATTCACGGACGCGGGAAAGACATCGACATTCCATTTGTCTTTGCTGAGTACTGTGAGATCGATTTCATCGTGTGGTACCCACCGGAGGACGACTCCGACGCAGTGAAGCTCGAGATCGAGAGTTTCGTCAATCGGTCGGTCTCCTTGGACCCTTGGTTGGCGGAGCACCCACCCACCTACGAGTGGCTGGTCGAGTTTCCGGGCTTCAACACCCGAGATGATCACGAAATCGTCCGCACTCTCGGTAACGCTCACGAACAAGGGACCGGCAGCACAGCAATAGTCGAAGCGTTCCCCGCCGCGTGCGATGCGACATGGATTGCGCGAACAGACATCCCGGTTGTGAATTATGGGCCGGGCCATCTGGCAAACGCTCACAAGCCGAACGAATACTGTGACGTAGACGAAATCATCTCCGCAACCAAGAGTTTGGCGCTCACTGCACTCGATTGGTGCGATGTGAAGTAACCGTTGCAGGCATCCTCGTCGAGCTGAACAAGAACAGGGAGACCAAGTTCAACGGACTTCATCAAGTGGTTCTTGACGAGGAGGGCTGCGGTCGCCACACCTGATCTAATTCATGCTCCTGTCGTCAATGATCCGACGGACGGGGTCGCCGGGTGTGGTGGCGCTGGGAATCCCCTGAGCAACAACCGAAGAGCCCAGTCAAGGCTCGTGTGGCATTTGTCGACCGTCACGTAATTCCCCAGGGGTGTCCGTCACGTAATTCCCCATGCTCGGGCGTGCTGAGTCGAGGGTAACCCGAGCGGGCGGGGTGCGGGTCAGGTTGCGCCGGCGGTGCGGTGTCCGGGTCGTTTGCGGGGCCGGTAGGACGGGCCGTCCATCAGGGTTTGGTGGCTGGTGTTGATGAGCCGGTCGAGGAGGGACTCGGCGACGACCGGGTTCGGGAACAGCGGATACCAGTCCTTCGGGGCGCGGTTGCTCGTCAGAATCAGCGGTTTGCCGGCGATCGCACGGTCCGAGACCAGATCGTAGAGGTCATCGGACTGGGTGGTGGTGTGCTCGCGCATCGCGAAGTCATCGATGATCAACACCAGCGGCCGGGTGTATTCGCGCATCCGCTGACCGATGGTGCGGTCGGCATGGCCCCCGGCGAGATCGGCGAGCATGCGGGAGCACTTGACGAACCGCACGTCCCCACCGCGGCGAGCAACATGATGCCCAAGTGCCTGTGCCACATGGGTTTTGCCTACTCCAACCGGACCGTAGAGAATCACCGACTCGCCGGCATCGAGCCAGCGCAAGGCGGCCAAATCCCGCAGCATCGCCGCCGGGAGTTTCGGATTCGCGGTGAAATCGAAGTCCTCGAACGTGGCCTGTTGCTCGAACCTCGCCCGCCGCAACCGGCGGGCCAGCGCCGCCGTTTCCCGGCGGGCGATCTCGTCCTCACACAGCACTTGCAGGAACTCGAGGTGCCCGAGCTGCCCGTCCCGGGTCTGAGCGAGCCGGGCATCGAGGGTGTCGAGCATCCCGGTCAACTTCAACGTCTTCAGCGCAGCACACAGGCTGGGATCATGAATGGTCATCACAGAAACGTCACTGGTTCAACGTGATTGCAGGACAATCGGGTGGAGTCGCGGTCAGGCGGTGCGTTCGGCGTCGAAGGCGTCGGGTCCGCGCAGGAACGCCGGCGCCGGCGCGGCGGCCGGGGCGGGCCGTCCGTCATGTTCGGTGCCTGCGGCGAGGATGCCCTTGACGGTGCGGTAGCTGGGGTCACCGACCTCGAGGGCACGGGCGCACGCCGCATTCAGCCGCCGATCCTCGTAGCGATCCCGCAGCCGGACGATGCCCTGGATCGCCCGCAGCCGGTGCAGCGCGTTGACCTGGGACAACTCGCTAACCACGGCGACCGCGGCCGGGCCGATCTGGTCGGCCTGCGCCCGGCACCAGGACACCGTCTGCAGCGTGTAGGCGATCTTGTGCGGCGGGTAGTGCTCGGGGTTCGTCGACCGTCCCGACAGGTGCAGCACGTGGGTGGCGACCACCTGCTCGGTGTGGAAGATCTGCACCAGGTCCCCGCTGGTGCGGACCAGCACCTGCTGGCCGATCAGCCGCCAGGGCACCGAATACAGGGCCTTGCCGGCCTTGACATGACAGTCCGGGGCGACCTTCCCGACCTGATAGAGGACCGGCTCGAATGGTCGCGGTGGAAGCTCTGTGAGACGGCGCTTTTCGACGGCGTCGAACACCGCTGTCGGTTGCGCTCCGTCGAGACCGCGGTGCTGGT
This sequence comes from Rhodococcus sp. IEGM 1351, assembly GCF_030056875.1. Classification (NCBI taxonomy): domain Bacteria; kingdom Bacillati; phylum Actinomycetota; class Actinomycetes; order Mycobacteriales; family Nocardiaceae; genus Rhodococcus; species Rhodococcus sp. IEGM 1351. Next base: position 76,251 of record NZ_JASHKU010000015.1, read on the forward strand.
GCCGGCCGTAGACGTCGGTGCACCAGGCCAGGGCGGCGTCCTGCATCTGCGCCAGTGAGGTGAACTCCCGGCCCCTGAAGAACGAGTCGCGGATATAGGGCATCGGACGCTCGATGCGGGGTTTGTCCTTGGGTTTGCCAGCGCGGGCGGGGTCGATCAGCATCCCGTAGAACGCGGCGAGCTCTGCGTAGGCGCGGTTGATCTTCGGGTCGTACAGGTCCGGCCGGTCCACCCCGGTTTTGAGGTTGTCGCACACCATCCGGGCCGGTACACCACCGAAGAACTCGAACGCCGCGACGTGCGAGGCGCACCACGAGGACTGATCCATCCGCAGCACCGGTTGCACGAACAGCATCCGCGAGCAGGTCAGGATCATCGCGAACGCCCACACCGCCACCCGCCGGTCGGTGGCCGGATCCCGCCACATCCCGAGCTTGCCGTAGTCGACCTGGGCCTCGTCGCCGGGCGGGACCGGGCCCCGGGGCACCGTCACCTTCGTCTCCGCGATTTGATCGGCGAATTGCGCTGCCACATAACGACGTACCGTCGACTCGGACACCGCGACACCGTGGTCGTCACGCAGGCGTTGCGCAATCGTCGCGACCGTCACCGACGCCTTCAACTGCCCGTCAATCCAGTCGTGGTGCGCGGCGATCGCCGGCCACGTCACCGCCCGCGCTGCCGGGTCGCCGACCTCCGGAAACCATCCCGAGATCAGTTCCCGCCAGAGCGCCTCGTCGAACTTCCCGCCCTCGCCGGGCGTCAGCCCGGCCGCCAACGCGGGTGCCAGGTATTTCCGGATCGTCTTGCGGTCGATCCCCAGGGCCATCGAGATCTGCACCTGAGACCGGCCGGCATGCCAGTGCCGGAACAACTCCATCAGATCGGTCATCGTCCACGTTCTCCTTGCCACCGTCAGGCCCCTTCCCGGGCCCGTGTCGGTGGCCCAGTCAGGAGCGAACCTGCAGCAGCGCCGGAACCCCGGCCGACACGCCCCAGGGTGGGGAATTACGTGACGGCCGGGTGGGGAATTACGTGACGGACAAACCCCTCAACCTGGGGAATTACATGACCGCTGACAGGCATTCACCTTCAACATCGACGGGCTTCTATTTTTCGGGAAAGTTGCAGTCCGTTGACTGAGCAAGCACGCGCCTGTTCGAGCTGATGACAAAGTATGGGAAACGGACCATGACCGATCGCAAGAGTGTTGGTGGTCTTCAGGGGACGGGCGATGCGGCCGTCCCACAGTATCGACGAGGTCGTCGCCGGTGGCCGGATCATCGACCGCGTCCCCCGAATCCGGAAAGGTCGCCAACCGGGTCCACGCAGACGTGGCTGTGGCCCTTCTCTCGGCATCTCCGACGGAATCCTCAACGCCATGACGTTGGCCACCTCGACCGAGCCGCACGGATTCGCGGTGACCCCCTATTCTGGCGCTGCGCACGGGAATACGACGGAAATCACCGCCATATACACCGGTTACCGAACCCGCGCAGTGGCGGGGCACGTTGGCGTGTGCCGTGTCCACGGGCCGCGGGCTGGCGTGGGCGGCTGCGACGTCGTCACCGTGGCAGTCCGAGTGATCGCGGGATTCGGAAGCCGGTCGTGTGCCCATTCGCTGCACTCACCTGACCTCGGCCGCGTCGCTTGGGGATGCTCTCGTTCCCGGCCGGCCGTGTTCTGGGTGGGCGGGGTGGCGCCGCCACTGAGCCTGCAGCCTCCCGCTGCGAAGCCTCCGCGGCGGGTAGTGGCGCTTCACCTTCGGGATCTCACGCTCGCGGATGCGCCGACGCAGTGGTCGGTTACCCTCGTCAGTCAGCTAACAGTAAGGTAGTCTGTTAGTTACTGTTAGGAGGTGTTGGTGGTGGGCACGATCGATGACCGTTACCTCGCCGGTGACGTCGACTTCGAGGCCGCGGTGGGGGAGGCGCTCGGCACCCCGGTCTCGCGGGAAACCATGCTGCCGCTGCTGCATGCGCTGGCCCGCGGGGCGCACCCGAACGCCCAGCTCAGCGACCACGACGCCGCCTTGTATGACGCTGCCGGGTTCACCGAGGACCCACTCGCCCCGGCCGCTGCGGCCGCCGAGCGGGAACAACGCATGCGCGGGCTCACCGCGACCGCCAAGACGGTCGAGGAGGCGGCCGGTCTGCTCGGGGTGTCGACCTCCCGGATCCGCCAGCGCGCAGCGGCGGGCAGTGTGTGGTCGATCAAGGTCGGCAACAAACTGCTGCTACCCGCGGTGCAGTTCAACGGTGAGGAGATGGTGCCGAACCTCGACCGCATCCTGACGATGCTCCCGGACGGGTTGCATCCCCTTGCGCTCGAGCGAGCCCTGACCGACCCTCGTGCCGATCTGATGCTGGACGCAAGCCCGGTGTCGGTCATCGACTGGCTCACCAGCGGCGGCGACGTCAAAACCGCACTAGAAGTGATCACCCAAATCAAATGGGAGGCAGCGTAAGTGGCGCGGATGCTCCCGCACCCTCCGACCGTCGACGGCCTTTCCCACCACGGCATCCGCGACAACGAATACGCCATCGTCCCCACCACCGACATCCTCTGGCGGGTGCACCGCACCACCAGCAGCCACGCGCTCGCCTGGAACGAGCTCCGCACGTATGGCCCGGTGCTGCGCTTCGACCCGCACCCACTCCCGCGCGGTGACCACCCGGGGCACGGGGTCTGGTACGGGGCCACCGATGTGCACGGTGCGCTCGCGGAAGCATTCCAGGCCACCCGCACGATCGACCGGGTGCAGGAGACGCCGTATCTGACCGGGCTTCATCCGGCGCGGGAACTGCGGCTCCTCGACGTCGGCGGGTTCGGGGCCGGCCGCTGGCCGACCCCGGTCGGTGGCACCTTCGCCCTCGATTCCGCGGCGCACGGCATCACCCAGCGATGGGCCCGCACCATTGCGGCCGCGCACCCCGGGCTCGATGGACTGCTGTACCGGGGTCGATTTTCCGGGGGCCCGTGCGCAGCGCTGTTCCCCCCGGCCGCCGACGCCTTCCCCGTGCGGCCGGCGACGTCGAACCCGCTCGCGCATCCCGGCCTGCAACGCCGTCTCGCCGCGGCCGCGGAGGCGCTCGGCTACACCCTCGTCTGAGGTGCGCCGTGGGGTGATCCTGGAAAGTGGGTGGCGTCGTTGACGACGCCAGGCCTCCGTTGCGGTTGTTTCGTTTGTTGCGTATATCTCGTTTGGGAGGTGCGCGATGTCCGCAGCACATGATCAGCCGACCGTGGTCGAGCAGGAGCAGGCCCGGCAGGCTCTGCAGTTGCTTCGTGATGTCGGGCCGGCGGGGGACACCCTCGATGTGACCGTGGCAGGTACCGCGGAGTCAGTGCATCTTCCTCGGGCGGTGCTCGATCTGATCCGCGAGGTGTTGGCGAATATGGCCGCGGGGCAGGGGGTCACCGTCGTCCCGGCGCACGCGGAGCTGACGACCCAGCAGGCCGCGCAGATGCTCAATGTCTCGCGCCCGCATGTGATCAAGCTCCTCGACGAGGGGCATATCGAGTACCGAATGGTCGGCCGGCATCGCCGGATCCTCGGATCCTCTCTGCTCGCCTATCAGCGGACGCAGCTGGGGCCTCGCGTGACGCCGCGGAGGAGCTGGCGGCCCTGACGGAAGACCTCGGGCTGTACTGAGGTGACCTTCACCGAGCTTCTGCTACGCGAACTTGTTGTACCCGAAAATTTTACGAGATTTCCTTATTCGGATCTCAGACCGCGTTGTGCATGCCCCGGTGGACGGAACGCGTCCGCGGGCGAGGTGTTTGAGAACGTGGTGGATTGCCCGGACCTCCGGGCGGGGATGTTGGAGAAGCTGCGGGAGTTGATGAATGCCGGCGGTGCCGGATTCTCCTGGCCACCGGAGGCGTGCCGCCGGGTGTTGCGGCACGTCGGACGTAGGTCGGGTGGGGGAGAGGAGGGCGCTGTGGTCGGCAATGATGCGGGCGACGAGGTCGCGGCCGGGGCCGTGGTCGAGCGGCAGGGACGTGGTGGTGGGGTCGATTGCCAGGTCGACGTGGGGTGTGATCGCGGGGTCGGTGGTGAGGATCCAGGCGAGGGTGTCTTCGTTGTGCCGGGGCCGGTAGGCGAGTCCGTCGATGTCGTTGTCGGCGGCGCGGATGGTGTGGGCCCACCGCCTTGTCGTGACGTAGTGCCGGGCTTCGCATTTGGTGAGCCAGAGGTCTTGTCCGACCGAGGCCAGGTGCGGGCCGTGGAGTGCGGCCGTGGTGAGGGTGCGGGTGACGGTGAGGGCGGTCAGGGTGCGGCCGGTCACGGTGGAGGCGGGCACGATCCGGGCGATCGAACGGTCGAGTGGCAGGTCCCGGCAAATGGTTTCGGCGATCGCACCGTCGGGGCTGTCGGCGAGGTAGAGGTAGGCGTGGCTGCCGTCGAGGGAGTCGAATCGGCCGCCGGCGAGTTCGTCGGGTTGGGCGGTCGGGTTCAGGGCGTGTGGGGCGCGGTGGCCAAGCGGTGCGCGCCGCGCAATCAGGGCGGCTTCGCCGGTTGTTTTCGCCCCTGCTGCTCGGAGCCTTCGCGTAGTCGCGGTGGGAGTCGACCAGACGGCCCTTTCCCGGGGGCGGCCAGTATGGCGTACTGAATATCAACGACGACGGGATCAACGTCACGGCGACGATGACGGGAAAGCGCTGGGACGGTGAGCAGATCATCCACAGTGCCGGGCTGACAGTACACACCTCCGTTGCCGACGTCGGCACGACGCGCCTCACCCAGGGCCTCCCGAAGGGTATCCTCCGACGTCACCGAGCCCGTCCGACCGCAGTGCCAGCACAAATAGAACGCGGATTCTGCGTTCACGCTCCCGCTGCGCACCTCGTGCCCGCCGCGACTTGGACGTGCGTCGATTCGCTGGTGAGCACCGATTCGTCGAACACGTCCAGCGGCAGGGTGATCACGCACCCGCTAACACGTGCAAGCCGCTACGCCGCCGCAAACAGAGCGTCGGCAGGTACCTCGACCACAAGCAGCCCGAGAGGGATGTCCGAACGGCCATTGCCACACGCTTCAATGCCGCCCCGGCAAGTCGACTTCGCTGGCCGCCTTGTCGTCACGGAGGCCTTTCCAGCTCGGGTGACGCAGCCCCCCGCTGGTGTGTTCGCGGTACTCGACATCGCCGACCAACCGTGGTTCGACCCAGCGCGCACCCTTCGTGTGTCCCGCGCAGGTGGCGGTGAATCGAGGGGAGTCGTGGGTCGTTCTATCGCCGCGAGCTGCCCTCGTAGTGATTTCCGTGTCGCGGTGGTGAATCCGGTGCCGACATGTCCGATGTAGACCAGTCGGTGGTTGTCGTCGTATGCGGCGAGGAGGAGTGATCCGATGCCGTCGCGGGCGGCTCCGGTGCCATCGACCCAGCCGACGATGATCCCTTCGGTGTTGGCGCGTAGTGGTTGTTTGATCCAGGCGGGGGAGCGGCGACCGGGTTGATACGTCGAGTGGACGCGTTGTGCGACTGCTCCCTCGAGGTGATGTCTACGGGCGAGATCGAGCATCTGCTCGCCGTCGACGTCGGTCCAGTACGGCGGCACCTGCAGGCGGGGCCCGGACAGCGCGAGGTCGTCGAGTTCGGTCCGTCGCCGCAGGTAGGGCAGCCCGGTCGTGGACTTGCCATCGAGGGCCAGGACGTCGAATACGTAGTACGTGACGGGCGCCTCGTTGCGGAGCTGTGTGGTGGGGGACAGCACGGAAAGGTGGCAGTGATGTCATTTCCGTTGCGGCTGAACATCCGGGCTACACCGTTGTCGACGGTGGTGACGGCGCGTTGACCGTCCCACTTCATTTCGAACGCCCACCCCGCACCGCCGGGAAGTTGGCCGAGTGTGGCCAGCATCGGAGACGGGACCGTCGACGAGGAAGGCATCCACCGAGTGTGCGCGAAATGCTCGGGCCGTGGGCGGGAACGGAGCGGCTGACGATGCTGGGCCCAGATCAACGAAGGCAGCGGACTCACCGAGGACCGCGTCCTCGCGCTGCGACCGCGAGGAGCGAACTCAGCGGGCAGGACGGCGAAGGTGACGGAGGTAGTCCGCGTGCGCGAACGCGCTGCGAGCGGGTCGGACGAGAGCATCGCGCTGGTGCCGGAGAACATCACCGTCACCATCGTCCCACGCTCGATTGGGGGCCTGGTAGAAAGGCGACGCAGCCGCACGAGACCCCTAGACTGGGTATATGGCTGCGCTGAGCCCCGCGGACGAAGTCGTCGATCAAGCGAAGATCGACCATCGAGCCCCGTCGGTTGCCCGCCTCTTCCTCGATCGTGTCGGCACCACCCCGCAGGCGGAGGCCTTCCGGTTCCTGTCCGGTGGCGGCTGGACGAGTGTCACCTGGGGGCAGGTGGGTGAGCGGGTCCGTGTACTCGCCGCCGGGTTGATCGCGCTTGGTGTCGAATCGGAAGACCCGGTCGCGGTGGCGGTGTCGACGCGATACGAATGGGTGCTCGTCGACTTCGCCGTGATGTGCGCCGGGGCTGCGACGACCACGGTCTACCCCACCACGAAGGCCCCCGACGTCGCTTTCATCGTGTCGAACTCGGGCAGCCGCGTCGTGTTCGCCGAGGACCAGACCCAGGTCGACAAGCTCCGACAGCATCGCGCCGAGTTGCCCGGCGTCCGCACGGTGGTGATCATCGACGGCGAGGGCGACGGCGACTGGGTGCTGACGCTTGCCGACGTCGAGGAGCGCGGCCGGCGGCTTGTCGCACAATCCCCCGACGTCGTGACCGAGCGCGCGTATGCGATCCGTCCCGAACACGTGGCGAGCATCATCTACACGTCCGGCACCACGGGTAAGCCGAAAGGTGTGATCCTGCCCCATTCGGCATGGACGTATACCGCGGCCGCCGTCGATGCTCTTCACATCCTCGGTCCGGACGACCTGAATTATCTGTGGCTGCCCCTGGCCCACGCCTTCGGCAAGGTGATGCTGGCACTGCCGCTGCAGATCGGCTTCCCCACCGCCATCGACGGCAGGGTCGACAAGATCGTCGAGAACATCGCCGTGGTGCATCCCACCTTCATGGGTGCGGCTCCGCGCATCTTCGAGAAAGCCCGCGCGCGGATCGAGGGCATGGTGTCCGAGGAGGGCGGGCTGAAGAAGAGGGTCTTCGACTGGGCGATGGATGTCGGGCTGAGGGTATCGAAGGCGAAACAAGCAGGCGAGGAACCGTCGCGGCTGGATTCGCTGCGCTACAAGGTCGCCGACCGGCTGGTGTTCTCCACCATCCGGGAGCGGTTCGGCGGTCGGCTGCGCTTCTTCGTCTCGGCGGCGGCAGCGCTGGATCGGGAGGTCGCGCAGTGGTTCGATGCCGTCGGCATCATCGTGCTCGAGGGTTACGGTCTCACCGAAACCGCGGCAGCGTCCAGTATCAACCGTCCGGAGGCCTATCGATTCGGAACCGTCGGCTGGCCTTTCCCCGGCACCGAGGTCAAGATCGCGGACGACGGCGAGATCCTGCTGAAAGGCCCCGGCGTGATGACCGGCTACCACGACCGCCCCGACGCCACCGCGGAGGCGCTCGAGCCGGACGGCTGGTTCCACACCGGCGACATCGGCGAGATCGACGCCGACGGCTATCTGCGCATCACCGACCGCAAGAAGGACATGTTCAAGACGTCGCAGGGCAAGTACGTCGCGCCGTCCGCGATCGCGGCGACGTTCAAGGGCATCTGCCCGTACGTCGGGGAGATCATCGTGCACGGCGAGAGCCGGCCCTACTGCGTCGCGCTGATCAGCCTCGATGCCGAGGCCGTCACCGAATGGGCAGGCAAGAACGGGCTGGGCGGCAAGTCGTTCACCGAGATCGCACGGCACGACAAAACGCACGAACTGATCGGCGGCTACATCGACGAACTCAACCGGCGACTGAACCGCTGGGAGCAGATCAAGAGATTCGGCGTCATCGACCGAGAGCTGTCCATCGACGCCGGCGACTTGACACCGAGCATGAAGCTGCGCCGCACGATTGTCGTCGACAGCTTCGCCGACAGCATCGACACGCTCTACGTCTGACCGATCCCGTCGTGCCGCGCGTTTCGCGACGATAGCGTGATTCTAGGGACCGACGACTCTGGCCTGGAACAGCCGTGAACGCACACAGTGAGTACATGCTCAGCGCTGTGCTCGATGTCTTCCGGCTCCGGCAGTACTTCAATGTCATCACCCGCACGCGCGAGTTGCTGGAGGGGGTACGCGAAGATGCCGGGTTCCTCGCCGATGCCGGTCGGGCGGTGCTCCCACTGCCCGACGCGACACGCGGACAGCACTTCCGGCCCTTTCCGCCGTTCTCGCCGTACCCCACCACGGTGGCGAAGGGTCAACGGGTGGCGCTGGTCGCGACAGGAGGAAGTGGTGCGCTCGCGTCCGTGGTGGGGGTGGCGCGGGCCTTCGAGGAGGGCGGCGTCCGTCCCGCCGTCATCTCGCTGTGCTCTGGGTCGGCGATGTTCGGTTTCCCGGTCGCCGCCGGATTCTCCGCCGAGGAAGTCGCCGCGTTCGTCCTCGGACTGCGGCCCGACGACTATCTCGATGTCGGCTGGCGCGAGCTGCTCAGCGTGGCACCGACAGCCGGCAGGGGATTCGCCGGCATCCTGCGGGGTGAGGCGATCGAGAACGTCTATCGGAGTCTCCTCGGTGACATGACGCTCGGCGAGATGCCCATTCCGGCGTATGCGCCGATCTGGAACGTCGAGCAGAATCGTCTCGTGTATCTCGGGTCTGGTACCTATCCCGATCTACCGGTGGCGCGCGCCGTGCGCATGGCCGTCGCGTTGCCACTGTTCATTCAGCCGGTCGAGTTCGGGGGCTTCCACTGGTGCGACGGTGGGATCGTCGATATCTTCCCGGTCCATCCCGTTCTCGACATCGAGGAACCCTGCGACCTCACCCTGGCAGTCAACGGCTTCTACCCGCCCGGGTTCGAGGGCGAAGACGCCACCGGGTGGGAGGATCGGCGGGCGAGCATCCTGTACGTCGCGAGCCAGGTGCGCACATGCCAGCAGATCGAGCTGGCACGGGAAAACCTGTCCCGGCTTCGGTCGGCCTCTACGGTGACGATGATCGAGCCCGTTCCCTACGAGACCGTGCGTGGCGTCGGCTTCTACCGACAGTTTCTGAGCACCCGGAACTGGGCCCAGTTCATGCTGGCGGGCTACCGTGATGGCCGGCAGGCACTGGCAACGCCCCGGAACACTGTCGGCGCGGAGACGTAAACACAGGGGATCTTCGCCGGCAATGAGCGGACGAACGACTCTAGTGGAGTCCAGTCGTGAATCACTAGCGTCGGGGTTGAAGCACTATCACGCACAGGCGCAAGGGCGGATCTTCATGGCGGGCAATCGCGAATCGCATATGACCCAGCCGGATTTCTTTTCCTGGAACATGGAACGGGACCCGATCCTGCGGTCCACGATAGTGGCCGTCGTCGTCTTCGACACCACACCGGACTGGGACCGTTTCGTCGACATGATCGACCGAGCCACCCGGGTGGTCCCGAATTTCCGGCACAAGCTCGTTCCGGCTTGGTTGGGGTTGGCACCACCGCACTGGGTGGTGGATCCGGACTTCGATTTGTCGTGGCATCTGCGCCGCTTGGTGCTTCCCGACCCCGCCGACATCAGGACGGTCCTCGATGTCGCGCGGCGATCGGGAATGGAGTCGTTCGACCGCGACCGTCCGTTGTGGCAGTTCACGCTGCTGAGCGGCCTCGACGACGGCCGGGCCGCGCTGGTTCTGAAGGTTCATCATTCGTTGACCGACGGCCTCGGCGGTATCCAGATCGCAGACCAGATAGTTGATTTCGCCCGCGGGGGGACGGATCGAGGCCCGCTGCCGGATGCTCCCGTGCCGACGGAGACAAGCGCTCTCGCGGACACGGTGGAATGGGAGGTGGCGACGGGTTTCGAGCTGGCGCGGAAGGCCGTCGGTGCCGCCTTGCCATCGGTGCGCCGCGCGCTCGTCAATCCCATCCGCGCGGTGCAATCCGCCGCCACGACGGCCGCCGCGGTCGTTCGCTTCGCGCGTCCCATCCCGGACACCCTTTCCCCCGTCATGACCGAACGCAGCCTCAGGCGGAGGTTCGCGGTGATCGACGTTCCGGTCGAACCGTTGCATCAGGCGTCGAAGCGCGCCGACGGTTCACTCAATGACGCGTTCATCGCTTCGATCCTGCTCGGGCTGCGGAAATATCACACCCTGCACGGTGCTGACGTCGAATACTTGAGGGCGACCGTGCCGGTCAGCCTGCGCACCGAAGCCGACCCGTTGGGCGGCAATCGCATCACGCTGGTCCGGCTCGCGCTGCCCGCGAACGTGGCCGACCCAGCCGAACTGATGCATCGGATCCACGAGATCGTCGGCGCATCGCGCCACGACCCCGCGGTCCCGCTGTCGGGCGCCATCGCCGGCGCACTCAACCTGCTTCCGTCCAGTTATCTGGCCTCGGTCTTCAAGCACGTCGACTTCCTCGCATCCGACGTGCCGGGTTCCCCGATCCCGATGTATGTCGCCGGCGCCGAGATCGAGCGGTACTACGCCTTCGGACCCACGCTCGGCACCGCCCTCAACGTCACCCTCATGTCCCACACCAACACCTGTTGCGTGGGAATCAACGCCGACACGGCATCGGTCCCGGACCTCAAGGTCATGACCGACTGCATCGTGGACGGTTTCCATGCGGTTCTCGGCGTGGGCGCAGCGCAACCGCCCGCCGCGACGGTCCTCACGCCGTCGTGGGTCAGTGTCTGAGATTGTTATCTCGGGCCGTCAGAGCATCGGTGGAGAAGGGTGGAGTACGACCTGCGGCGATGTAACCTCGCCAGCCCAGTCGCCGACGTTCGGGGCCCGGCCGGGCGTACCCGAGCCATCGCCGCCGCGATCCGGACCGGTCTCGCCCGCGGCGACGATCCCGACAACATCGAGGAGCTGATCCGGTGTGCCGAAGCAGCCGGCCTGCCCCTCACCCTCTGGTAACCGCCCGCAGTGGCAACGACTGCCCAGGCGCGGGCGAATCCCGGTCCGGCCGGGTTCAGCCCAGGTCGAGTTCGGTTGCGGCGGGCAGGTCTTGGACGACACCCCTGGTCCGTCCCTCGCGCACCCGGCAGACCGCGACTCAGCCGAGTCGATCGATATCTGCAAGCGCCCACGTCTTGTCAAACAGTAGGTTGTCGAGACACTCTGGGTGTGCCGCAAGACGTCGCCCGCTCTCTATCGGTCGTCTTGCTTTGGGCGTTCGCACGTGAAGCGCAAGGGCGATTGCTATGGCGTCGAGGCTGGGAGCGCGAGAGGAGGCGACCGGTGGAGCTTCTTGTACGACTCTTCCTCGGCGTGCTCCTCGTTGCGCACGGCCTGGTCCACCTGATGTGGTTCGCACCCAACGACGATCCGGCGTGGCCGTTCCGACTCGACCGGTCATGGCTGATCTCGGAAACGACCCGGAAACCGGTCGCGATTGCCCTCGTCTCGCTAACCGTCGCGGGGTTCGCGCTGCTCGCCCTCGCCGTATGGGGAGTACCGGGTTTGGCATCGATCTGGCCAGGGCTGGCGATCGGGTCCGCCGTCGCGTCACTCATCGCCCTGGTGCTCTTCTGGGATCGTCAGCTCCTGTGGGGCGTTGCGATTGACGTCGCCCTCATCGTCGTGGCGTTGTGGCGTCCCGGCTGGACGGATCGCCTCGGATAGGCACGTCCGCGAGGCGTCCGGGCCGCGAGGATGCGTAACTCCGCCACTCCGGCCGGTTCGCCGATGTCTGGGGGGCCACTCCGGCGCCGCGTCCGTCGGGGAAGCAGTCCGCCGACGCCGCGGTGCATCCGGCAGCGGTTGTCAGCGCGCCCAGGACTCGTCGGGCAGGGACAGGATGCGCAGGGCGAGGCCGGTCAACACGATGGCGAGCAAGGCTCCTCCCCGTGGACGATCCAGCCCTCCGATGGTTACCTCGTCCTCGACATCGAGCACGTCACCGGACGACGCTGACCCTGCCCCGGCTGGCAGGCGACCAACGATAAGACGACGCCCAAGTCATGGGCGTCGTCGGATAGCTGGCTGCAATGGTCCTCTCAGGTCGCCCGTTCCGGGATGAAGCTGCACTGCCGTTCGGCCCTAGCCATCGTCGGGGCTGGAGTGCTGTGGTGAGAAGGAGGGCCAACCCGATCAAGGAGCCAAATCATGGCTGTACCGTTCCGCGGAATCGTCAACGTCGACATTCGGGATTCGGTTCCGGATTGGGGTCCGTACGAGCAGCCGAAAGCTGCTCCGGGTTCGCCGAACGTGCTGTACATCGTGCTCGACGACGTGGGTTTCGGTGCGCTGGGGTGTTATGGCGGGCCGATCGAGACCCCGAACATCGACCGGATCGCCGCGAACGGGCTGCGGTACGGGCAGTGGCACACCACCGCCCTGTGCTCCCCGACGCGATCCTGCCTGCTGACGGGACGTAACCACACCACCAACGGGATGGCGTGCATCAGTGAGGCGGCGGTCGGGTTCCCGGGCGCGAACGGGCACATTCCCCCGGAATGCGCGACGCTCGCCGAGATCCTGGTCGAGCAGGGATTTTCCACCGCGATGGTCGGCAAGTGGCATCTGTGCGCCGAGGACGAGATGAACCTGGCCTCCACGAAGCGGAACTGGCCTATCGGCCGGGGTTTCGAGCGCTTCTACGGATTCCTCGGGGCCGAGACCAGCCAGTGGTATCCGGACCTGGTGCACGACAATCACCCGGTCGAGCAACCGGCCACCCCGGAGGAGGGTTACCACTTCGGTGTCGACATCACTGACCGGGCGCTCGAGTACTTCGGCGATGTCAAGGCAATCGCCCCGGACCGGCCGGTGTTCCTCTACTACGCCCCCGGATGTGCGCACGCTCCGCACCAGGCGCCGAAGGAGTGGACCGACCGGTATCGGGGCAGGTTCGACGCTGGGTACGAGGCGATGCGCGCGGAGATCCTGGCCCGCCAGAAGGAGATGGGTCTGATACCGCCCGGCACCGAATTGCCCGCGCTCAATCCGATCGGCGGCCCAGAAACACGCAGCGGCCCTGAAGGAAAGCCGTTCCCTCTGATGGACTACACCCGCCCGTGGGAGAGCCTGTCCGGCGATGAGAAGCGGTTGTTCGCCCGGATGGCGGAGGTGTACGCGGGGTTCGTCTCGCACTGCGACGATCAGATCGGCCGATTGCTCGCGTACCTCGAGGAGATCGAGCAACTCGACAACACCATCATCGTGCTGGTTTCCGACAACGGGGCCAGTGGCGAGGGCGGACCCAACGGTTCGGTGAATGAGAACAAGCTGTTCAACGGTGTCCCGGACGATCTCGCCGAAAACCTGTCCCTGCTCGACGATTTGGGCACCACCCGAACCTACAACCATTACCCGAACGGGTGGGCGATGGCGTTCAACGCCCCGTTCAAGATGTGGAAACGTTACTCGTTCAACGGAGGCACCTGCGACCCGTGCATCATCTCCTGGCCGGCCGGCATCACCGCGCGCGGCGAAATCCGCGATCAGTACCACCACGCCACCGATGTGGTGCCGACGCTGCTCGACTGCCTCGGGATCGAACTCCCCGACACAGTCAAGGGATATACGCAGCACCCGATCCAGGGTGTCAGCATGCGCTACAGCTTCGACGCCGCCGCCATTCCGACCGCGAAGCACACCCAGTTCTATTCGATGCTCGGCACCCGCGGGATCTGGCACGACGGCTGGAAAGCGGTCACCACACACCCGGCGATCAGTGGGTGGAGCCACTTCCCGGAAGACGCCTGGGAGCTCTACCACACCGAGACCGACCGATCCGAACTCCACGACCGCGCCGCCGAGGAACCCGGCAGACTCGCCGAACTGGTCGGACTGTGGTTCCACGAGGCCGGCGCGAACCAGGCGTTGCCGCTCGATGACCGCTTGCCCATCGAAATCCTGCTGACCCCTCGACCGCAGCTGACGCCGCCACGCAACCGCTACGTCTACCGGCCGGGCGGGGCAGAGGTGCCCGAATCCGTGGCGGTCAGCGTCCGCAACCGCTCGTACTCGATCGGAGCGCTCGTCGACATCCCCGGCCCGGGGGCGGCCGGAGTGTTGTTCTCGCACGGCGGACGTTTCGGTGGGCACGCTCTGTATGTCAAAGACAACCGGCTGCACTACGTGTACAACTTCCTCGGCAGCGAACAGCAGCTGATCCGAGCGGACGAGGAGTTGCCGACCGGTGAGAACCTGATCCTGGCGGCGTCCTTCGACAAGGACGGTGAGGACCCACCAGGCCACGCTCACGGGGTCCTGAGTCTCTACTACGGTGACCGCAAGGTGGCCGAGGGCCGGATCCACACCCAGGCAGGAAAATTCGGGATCGGCGGCGAGGGACTCAACGCCGGACACGACGCCGGCGAACCCGTCACCGACGACTATCCGGGTACCGCCCCGTGGGCGTTCACCGGCGGCACCTTGAACAGGGTCGCCGTCGACGTCAGCGGTGAGCCGTTCGTCGACCTCGAGCGCGAAGCAGCCGCCATGCTTTCCCGCGAGTAACTGCGGCGAACCGACGCGATGGGGTTTCGCGGCGAGCCGGAGAGAAACAGTCAACTGCCCCGGTCGACGGCCCATCGTGTCCGGCCACGGCATCGTCGACGAGGTTCGCCACTGGCGGAGTCACCAATCGACCGAATCCGTCTCCCACAGTGTGTCGTGCGCCCCGCCATGCACGATGCCCGACGTCAAGGGGTCATTCAGCCCTATCGGTCACCGAGGTGATCCTGCTGAAGTAAAGAGCAGGCACCACACACGTCCGAGGGGTCGGGTGTGGCCAAGCACCCGCTCGCGGTCGTGCCGCACACGCGCGTGAAGCCATCGCCACGATGACTCTCGTGTTCTGGAGGTACCCGTCAGGCCTGGTCGTGATGGTCACCGTGGTGGCGCTGTTCCTGGTGGAACTGGTGGCCCGGCCTGCCCTGCTCACACATGGCACCCCACAAGAATCGACAACATGAGGAGGATGTGGCGAACATGACCGAAGAAATTGACGAGCTCGGTCCAGTCGACTGGATCGTGGTGGAGTTCCCCGGCGGCAAGTTCAACGGGGAAATCGCACCCGCACTCGGTGACCTCGTCGAACGCGGAATAGTCCGTGTCCTGGATCTTCTACTTCTGAGGAAGGACATGGACGGGTCACTCGAAGCGTATGAGCTCTCCGACCTCGACGACAGTGAGATCGGCGAGTTGCGGTCCTACGAGACCGAGTTGGCGATGCTCCTCAGCGAGGACGACGTCGACGCGGTCGCTGCGGCGATCGACCCCGGAAGTACAGCGGCCGTGCTGGTATGGGAGAACACGTGGGCCGCACCGTTCGCGTCGGCACACGCCGCGCCGGTGGACAACTCGTGGCAAGTGGGCGCATCCCGGTGCAGGCCCTGCTGGCCGCAATCGAAACAGACGAGGAAGTTGGTGCCTGACATGCCTTTAGCAGCCAGACGTTTGCGCCGAGCAGCGGTGATCGGACCCGCCCCGGTCGCGCGTACCGCCACCACGGTCGCCACGGCGGCGGTGGTGGCACATGGAGTCCGACGCCGCACCGATCGGCGAGACGATCGGCGGGACGACCGCAGCGACCGGCGGCGCTGAAAACTCAGGGCACCGGATGTGCTCACAGCGAATGAGTTCAACTCCGAGAAGGTCAGGATCCCGGCGTCCGAGAAGGTCAGGATCCCGGCATCGCAGCCGCGGCGTGCAACATCGGTCACACGCAGTATGGCTTTGTCAGAAGCACCAATTGAGGCTGGCCGATCCCAGCGGTACACCGAAGCAGATCGTCACCGACCCGGCGGCGGGAGTCGCGGCGGGTACTGCCGGTGCGGCCGAAGCTGTGGGCGCGGTGAGGGCGCCGAGGGACAGGGTGATGGCAACCGCGGAGAGCGCGGCGGCAATTCGAGTAGACATTTTCAGGGTCCTTGGTGTGGTTGATGAATGAAACACAGTGCGCACCGGTCAGATCGGCACCCATCGAGAACAGGTGTTCACCGGTCCTGTGCGGGTACCCGCACCGCGCCCGATCAACGTGATCGGTCCTGCTGGTTCTCCGGCTCCTCCCGATCGGCGAACATCGCCTCGATACGGCTCTTGTTTTTCGGACGTGCTGAACGATTCCCGGATGGGTACCGAGGAAGTCGGTCCGCCGTGGAGATGATCTGACGTCTCTTGTATGCGTCAACTTTCGACCGAAATGGGATGACATCGGGTCGTGGAGCGAGCGCGACGCCGGTCCCGGTAGCTTCGAGCGTCTCATGTGCAGGAGCGACTGTTGTAGAGCAGAAGGTCATCAACAGCGCCAGTGGGTGCGAAACAACGCTAGCGGCATCCCGTTTCCGTCCCTGCCCATTCACAGTCCTGATCCCGGGCAGGCCCGACGATGAGAGCCCTCGGACAGCCTAGCGCCGACGCGGAGATACCCGGACCACGGTGCGTCACGAGGACGAGACACGATCGGCTGTGGGCGTTGGGGATCAGAGGATCAGGCCGAAGTTGTCCTTCTCTCTTAGCGAGGGAGTTCACCGCCGGACGAGCATCGAAGGCGCGTCTCGATAGCGTCCCCTCGACCGGGGCACCCTGACCAGAACGAACCCGGTAGCCCCCGGTGGCATTCCCGTTCCAGGGGCGCTAAATATCGCGCATTCGAGTGCGGGCGTTGGTTCTGGCAGAGCCGATTCGGCGGCGGACCGATCGACTCGCCTGGTACCGATCCTCCCGAACTCCACCCGCCCGGGCGCAGAGAGATCGGCGGCGTGTGGTGCACAGCGCCCGGTGGTGGGTGCGGGTGTTCGAGGTCGGACTGGCCGGTCTGTTCCTCGGGTCAGTGCGATGTGTTGCGGTCGAATTGGGGGGCATGGGGTCGCTGGTGGGTGAGCAGCTGTGGCAGACGTTGTCGGATTCCGGGTTGGCGTCGGTGTGCGTCCGCGGGCCGCAGTGCCGATGGGCGGATCTGCTCTTGCTCGGGGATGGATCGGTGGGGGAGCTGACCTGGCTGGCACGGGACGCCGACGAGATCGCCGAGCAGTACCGTGACCGCCGATAGCGACACACCCGAGCCGCCACGGCGCTGGAGCTGACCGGGGGGAGCCCACCGAAGAAGCGGCACGGTGGTCTGTTTTTCGTGTGAGCGGGTATCGGCGGCTGTGCAGGTGGACGCGGGCTTTCCCGGTGAGGCGCACCGGTGCCCGGTGGTAGCTTCGCGCAGGCTGCGCCGGTGCGATCGAAAGTCACCGGCCTGCAGCCGCGAAGGGCACGGAAGGTGCGGTACATGGTGCAACAGCAACGGGCGGCGGTGACCCGGGCGCAGATCGTCCGCGGGGCAGCGGAAATGAGTCCGGGTTCGAGGGCGCCAGTCTCGCCGAGATCCTGGAGGCGGCGGGCATGACGAAGGGGGCGTTGTACTTTCACCTGCGGTCCAAGGAGGACTTGGCCCGGCACATCATCGCCGAGCAACACCAGATCTCCATCGCCGCGGTGCACGCCATCGCCGCGCAGGAGGCGTCGGCGATCGAGCAGATCGTGATGCTCTGCCACGAGATGGCCCGGCAGATCGTGCAGGACCCGATCGTGCGGGCCGGGATCCGCATCACCCTCGAGCTCAGCGCCGACGACCGTGGCCCCGCGGGCCCCTACTTGGATTGGATCGCCGCCTGTCAAGCGTTGGCGGCCCGTGCGGTCGACGAGGGCGACCTTGTCGACACCATCGACCCACCGACGTTCGCGCGGTTCGTCATCGGCGCGTTCACCGGAGTCCAGACCGTGTCCCAGGTCCTGACTCATCGCGTGGATCTCGAGCAGCGGGTCGACGAGATGTGGGGGTTCCTGCTGCCGGGGTTCATCCCGACCACCCGGCACTCCGCCATGATGCGGATCCGGGCTGCCCGCACCGACGTTCCCGTCACCGGATCGTCAGTCCATCCGGGTTAGTCCGCTCAGCGCGCCGAAACGACTGCACATGGTCGCCGCAGACCGATAAGTGCGCCATCCGCACGCCTCCGGCGACCGCGATCGGCGCAGCAGCGGGGTGAGTCCGGCCGGTGACCGGACTGCTCCAGAGCACACCGGTGCGGGTGTGTGAGCCGCGGTCTCGTCGGGTCGGGTCGGGATGCCGGTGCCGGGCAGCCGGCCGGGCACCGGAATCGGGCCCGCCAGGGGGCGTTCTGTGCCGCGGTGATGGGGCGGAGATCGCCTCCTTTGCACCGCACTCGCTGATGTATTCCAAGCGTGCGGTGCAGGCGCTGACCGAACCCGACAGCTGGGACGACCGGCTCGATGCCGAGTTCGATCAGTGCTGGACCAGGCCGGACTTCGCTGAGAGGCAGCTCGCCCGAGCCGAGAACCGTGTGCCGAAATTCGTGGGAAAGTGAGGATGCACCCATGAAGGCTGCACCATTCCTACAGCCGTCCCTCCAGCATCGCCGAGGCCGTCAAGACTCTGGAGTCCGCGGGCGGCGACGGCAAGGTCCTGGCCGGGGGACAGAGTCTCGTCCAGGTCCTGGCGATGCGCCTCGGGCGTGTGAACTTACCTGATGGATTCGATGAGATCGATGCCGAAGTGCTCGAAAACTCTCGTTTCTTCCCCTGTCCTGCGGACTGGGCTTCATAAGGCGCCGGGTCCGGACCTCTGCAGCAGCCGGATTGCATTCCGGATCGTCGCAGCTCGTCGAGATCACCATGCTGCTCGGTCAACGTGAGCGGCTCGAGACCACAGTCGTCGATTTCGATCGAGCGGTTCAATTGATCCGCGAGACTGTCGGCGCACTGTTGGACATCGTTTATCCGTAACCTGCCGGTTGTCATCCCGAGATGCGGGGCGTCTCTGCTTGTGCTGCAACGGTTTCGAGTGCGACGCGCGGCGGGGGAGCGGACGGACACGTCACGCGGTGTTCCATCCGATTCCCTCGTCGGGGCGATTTCGTCAGTTCGTGACCGCGGGGCGGGTGGGCCTGCGGTCGTCGGCGAACATGGCCTCGATCCTCGACTTGATCTCCGCGGTGCTCATCGTGCCGCTGTGCCGGGGCGTCTGCCGTCCGGTGGGAGTCGTCGGGGCAATCGAGGTTGTCGCCATGTGTCCTGCTTTCGTCGGTTACCGATATGTGTGCCTCACGGTCACGGTTGTGATCTGGTTCACATCGTGGCCGACTATGTTGTACACCACATGTTCGGTCCTGTGCCACTCGGCCTGGTCGCGTCGGTCTTGTCCGAGGATGGGACAAAGCGGGTGCTGGTCGGCGAATCGGCGCCGGCTGATTGCGATGGCCCCGAGCGTAGAATTGCGCGGGTTCGGTCGATCACGCTGGGCCCGGATTTCGGTGAGGCCTCGCCGAACTTCTCTGGCCTCGTCGCCGCTCCGCTCTGCCCTGCTCGATCGTCGGCTCCGGTTCTGCGACGAGTTCGGGAGGGTGCTTCAGCGATGCGAACGGATGGAGACAGTTGGGACATCGTCAGTAGCGTGGGCCTGACCGCGTTGGGAGTGGCGACCTTCCGGGCGTTGGAGACAGTTCGCCCCGACGCGTTGATCCAGGACGACTTCGCGCGGTGGTTCGTCGAAGCGGCGGGTGAACCGCATTTCACCGGGCTGTTGGCCGACCCGTCGTCACTCGGGGACATGCCGGTCTCGGGTTTCATGGGTAGTCGGACCAAATTCTTCGACGAGTTCTTCTCGACCGCTACGAGCGCGGGCGTGTCGCAGGCGGTGATCCTCGCGGCCGGGTTGGACGCACGGGCGTATCGCTTGGACTGGCCGACCGGCACGACGGTCTTCGAGGTCGACCAAACGCAGGTGCTGGAATTCAAGGAGGAGGTCCTCGCCGACCACGGGGCCAGAGCGAAGGCAGATCGTCGCCCGGTGGCCGTCGATCTGCGAGACGACTGGCCTGCCGCGCTCCACGCTGCAGGCTTCGACCCTGGTAAGCCGACCGCCTGGTCGGTGGAGGGACTGCTGGCGTACCTCCCGGGGGCGGCGCACGACGCGCTGTTCGAGCGGATCGACCAACTGTCCAGCCCCGGCAGCCACCTTGCCGTGGACAACTTCGCGGCGGGAACCGACCTGCAACGCTTCGATGCCATCAGAGCGAAGTATTTCGCCAATAATCCGTTCGGCGACATCGACATCTCCGAGCTGTTCTACGGTGACGAGCGGGCCGATCCGGTGCAGTGGTTGACCGGGCACGGCTGGTCGGTGCGGCGGTCCAATTCGCTCGAGCTCGCGGCTGCCTACGGGCGGCCGGTTCGGGACCTCCCCGAAGAACTTGTCGATCTCTCGAAGCGATCGACGTACCTGACGGCGGTCAAGTAGCCCACTGCCCAGCTCGCAGCGATGAACCGCAGAGGCGAGGCATTGCGGTGGACCGCCATCCGCGCGTACATTGGTAGTTGCGGATCGAGAGAGTAATCGGCAACGGTGAAACACTCGAGAAGCAGAGATCCGGCCGAGAATGTGAGAGCATTCCCGGCCGAACCCCTGTCTGGGGCATGTTCCCCGCTCATCGACTTGCCAAACTGGTGCTTCATTGCTCTGCCGGCACGAGTCGCACGCCGGTCTCGGCCTCGATGCTGCGGGCATTGCTATTCTGGATCCTGCTCTGCTGCAATATCATCGACGATCCTCGCAGGTGCCGGTCGGGACGCGGTAGGCGAGGAATTTCGGCGAGTGCGCCACGGTGCCATCCGGTCGAGGAGCCTGTCGTTCAGGACCAGCACATGAAAGAGGACGGCGGACATGTGTGCGGTGAAGGTGAAGAACAGCAGGTAGGCGAATGCGGTGTGAGCTTGTCTCAACAACGCGTAGACGCTGGGATCGGGTGCAAGCAGCGGGGGCAAGTGCAGATGCTGGTAGAGGATGATCGGGTAGCCGCCCGCCGAGAGCATGGCCCACCCGGTGAGTGGCTGGATCACAAGCAGCGCATAGAGCACGTACTCCGACGCGGTTGCGACCCGACGCTCGACCGGTCTCATGGTGGCGGGTGGTGCGGGCGTGCGGCACACCAGCCGATTGCCGATTCGGACGATCACCAGGGCGAGGATCGCGGCGCCCAACGGGACGTGCACCGAGCGCAGCAGATGGTAGTGGTCGAGGGTCGTCACCATGACGGCGCCGACGAGCAGTTGTGCGATCACCATGACCGCCATCGCCCAATGCAGCAACCGGACGGTCGGCGCGAACCGGAGCGGGCGGTCGGTCGGGTCAGCGGTCATCGCGCACCCCATCCACATCGACGAGGGCCGGTGTTGTGGGCTCCCCGGACCGGCGGGTGAACGATTCGGTGTAGACCGCGGACCGGGCGCTGAGCAGGAGATCGTCCGAGGGCGCAATGCCCGTTGGGAGGATGAGCGGGTCGAAGTTGAGGTCCCGCGCGGTGTGCGGCGCTTCTGTCTGGACCGCGTCGATGGTCACGGTGCCGACGTCGAGGACCTGCCGGGTCGGCGGCCACGGCCGGGTGGCGTCGTCGGTCCGATCGCCGGGTTGACCGATCGTGAGCAACATCCGCCACCGCAACGGCCCACGCGAGACTGCCGCGGTGAGTGTGTCGAAGAGGTAATCGCGCCCCGGCAGCGGCGGCAGGCCGGGGGAGCGGGCCGGTTGCTCAGGGACCAGTGTCCATCGCACCGGAACCGTGACCCCGGTGTCGTTGGTGCAATGGAAGGCGTTGAGACCATAGAAGGTGCTGTCGTCGAACCCGGAGGTCGGTGGATGCTGTCGGATGAGGTTCATCGCCGCCGCGGTCTCGGGATGGCGGGAGAGAAACGCCGCCATGCGATCCGGATCGGGCTTGCCGGTGGCCGGGTCCGTTTTCGATGCGAGCAACCGCTCGTAGAAGCCGTCTGGTGTCCGGTCGGGGAACACGGGGGTGTTGACCATCGCGGTGCGCCACTGCTCGCCATCGGGGAGGTCGAACGCCAACCCCAGCCCGCGGACCGTGGCGTCGGCGTCCGGAGTGGACGGATTCCCGCCCGAGAGTGAGAACCGGCCGGTCACCGGGATCCGGCCGACCCGGAAAACGCTGGCCGTGGAGACCGCGGACCCGGCGCCGGTGGCGGTGAAATATCCAGTCGCGCCGACTCCTTTGGCGTGATTGCGCCGGAACCCGTCGTGGTGCCCGGCGACCTCCTCGAACCGGTCGGTCAGCCGTGCCGGGGTCAAAGCGTCGGTGTCCAGAGTCCCCGCCGCACAGACGAACCCGCCGACGTCCACTGCCGCGATCGCGCCGACCGCGGCCAGACCGAGCAGCGCACTGCGCCGACTGACCGCCGGGCGTGGCGCCCCAACTGGGGGTGCGGTGGCGTCATCCATGGGCGGAGTCGACCGTCACCACGTGCCAGGTTCCCTTGATGCCGTCGCCGCGCGTCTGCCCGGGGGCGGTGTCTTTCGCGAACCGGTAGAGCGGGTGGCTGTCGTAGGTGTTTTGGACGGTTCCGTCTGGCCGCGTCGTGGCACCCGTGCGGGCGGCGAGGGTGGCGTCGGGCCGGGGTGCTCCGAGCGAGGGCGGCCAGATCTCGGCGCAGGGGCCGGTGCACCGGATGGAGCCGGGGGTGTCCTCATCGAATCGGTAGAGCGCCAAACCGTCTCCGTCGGTGAGCACCGTGCCGACGGCGGTCTCCCGGGTGCCGAGCTCCACCTGCCCGGCGGCAGCCGGGGTCGCCGACGGCTGAGTCTGGGCGTCGTCAGTGGCGGTGCCGCACGCCGACATCAGCGCGATCGCGGTGCCGGCGCCGGCCGCCGCAAGGATCGATTTCTTCAGCATCTTCGGAGGTCTCCATTCGTTCGTTCCCGTGTGCTGGATCGTTCGGCGCTGGGGAGTACGGATGGTCGGCGATCCGCGTTCACCTGCCGGAGCCGCCTCCGCGCACCGGAGTGGCAGGATTCGAGATGAACGCCGCGCCGCCCGCGCCCGTACTCCTCGGTGGGTGTCGGGTGAGCCGACGCCGTATCCGGTGTTTCGGGAGGTGAGTGGTGCGGCTTCGTATCGTGCGCACACGCGGGGACCAGTCCGAGGGTGGTTTGGATGACGAAACGGTGTTGCGGGCCGCCTACGACGAACACGGGAGGGAACTGTTCGCCCTCGCCTACCGCTCCCTCGGAGACCGGGGTCGCGCGGAGGAGGCGGTACAGGAGACGTTTCTTCGGGCGTGGCGGCGCGCGGACCGGTTCGACCCGCGACGCGCTACGCTCCGGACCTGGCTGTATGCGATCTGCCGCAACGTGGTGATCGACGCGATCCGGGCTCGTGCCGCCCGACCCGAGCTGGCCGACGCTGCACCACCCGAGCTGCCCGCACCCGAGCGTCCCCTCGAACAACTGCTGGTGGGGCTCGAGATGGAGGAGGCGCTGCGGCGGCTGTCCGATCAGCACCGCTGCGTCCTGGTCGAGATTCACCTGCGTGACCGGCCCGCCGCCGAGGTGGCCGCACAGCTCGGCATTCCCGTGGGCACCGTCCGCAGTCGTGTGTACTACGCGCTGAAAGCTCTCCGGCTCGTACTCGAAGAAATGGGGTGGCATGGTGACCACTGACCGCTGCCAGCAGATGCGCACCATGTTGGGGATGTACGCGCTCGGTCGCCTCGACGACCGCGAGACGATCACCCTTCGCGCCCACCTCGACGGCTGCCCGGACTGCCGCACCGAGTTGCGTCTGCTGACGCCGGTCGCGGCCGCCCTGTCTGCGGCGGACCCGGACCGGCTCACCGAACCTGCGCCCCGGCCGTCGTCGACGCTGCCCGACGCGATCTTCGGGGCCGTAGACCGCGAACGCGGACGGAAGCGGTACCACCGGATCGTAGTCGCCGCCGCGGCCGTCGTGATCGCCGTCGGCCTGGTGACCGGCGGGTTCTTCCTGCGCGGGGGCACCTCGACTGCCCCGCCCGGGCAGCCGGTGGCGTTCACGGTGCTCGCCGCAGGTGTGGACGCCTCCGCGCGGGTGGAGAACCGGGCGTGGGGAACCGGAATCAGCCTGGACGTCGCCGGACTCCCGCAGGGCCGCACCTACAACGTCTGGCTCCAACGCTCCGACGGAAGTCGCATGAATGCCGGCAGTTTCATCGCCGGTGGCGACAAGACGATGTCGATGCAGTTGGCCGTGGGGCTGCCGATGTCGGATGCGACGATGCTCGGGGTGAGCGCCCCGGGCGACGACCGGACCCTGCTGCAAGCGCCCCTGCGGTCCTGACCGACACCAATCCTCGTGGACGACTCAGAGGAGCCGGCCGTCGCGGGCGACGACCCGTCCGGCCCGCACCACCGTGTCCCGACGGGGGATGTCGACGACGATCTGCCGGCACGCATTCTCCGTCCCGCAACATGAAGTCGGCGGGTGAACCCGGTTGCAGGTCGACTCGCGGTAGCCCCATGACGGCAGCACCGCCGTCGGCGGCGAGCTCGAAACACGGCTCGAGATCCTCGTCGAGGCTTGCGTCGAGTGCCCAGCCGAGCAGCCATGCGCGGTGGAGCATGTCCGCGTTACCGAATGGGCTCCAGTTGTTGCGAACGCCATCCGACCCGAGCCCGACCCGGACACCTCGCTGCGCCAGGCGCCGGAAGGGCAAGACCGTTGTTGCCGACAGCGCGGCCGTCGTCAGTGCGATGTCCGCCTCCGCCAGCAGGTCCGCTGCCGAATCCACGGCTTGGCAGGACAACTCAGCTACGGCGAAGGCGTGGCTGGCCGTGACCCGGCCGTGTAAGCCAGGCGGCTCTGGTTCGCTCGGCGATGTCGGTGAGAGTCGCGGTACCCGTCTCGCCGGTGTCGTGGATGTCGATCGGCAATCCGTGTCTTTCGGCGATCCCGAAGACCGTGTCGAGTCGGCGGGGCCTCCTCCTGTTCCACCGGGGGTGTGGTCGAATCCGGCCGGGTCGATCCCTCCGATCACGTCGACCAAGCCGCCGTCGGCGGCCATGTCGAGCACGAGCAGCTGTACCAGGCGCTCCGAGCTCGCGACGCCGACGGAGCAGAAGGACTGGCCCGCCGACACGTCGTGGGTACCCGGGTTGAAGCTCTCCGACCCCTGGCCGCCGAGACCGAGACGACCTGAGGCGCCCCGCGTAGCACGCGGGCAACCGCGGCCTCTCCTACGACTGCGAGATTCGAACGCACCTGGCTACCCGATCAGGACCACGAAATCTACTCGCCGCGAATATAACCCGGCTGACGGATCCGGCAGGACGGTCGAGCCGAGCCGCTCGCGTGAGAATGCCCGGCGCGGGCGTTCGCTCACCGGCCCAGTCGTGCGAGCCGTTCGCCCGGTGTCGTCGCACCCCAGACGCCGTGCTGTTGGCCGGTGTTGAGGGCATACTCGAGGCATTCCTCGATCTCCGGGCAGCCGCGGCAGAACTCCTTGGCGAGATCTTCGCGCTCGGAGCGGGCGTTTCTTCGTTCGGCGTCCGCCGGGAAGAAGATCTCCGCGTCCGCTTCATGGCAACGCGCAGCCAATCGCCACTGCCACAACTCGGTGTCGTGAGGATGCAGTGTCATAACCGGTGTCGACATCTTTCGACTACCCGCTTCGCTCTCGGTCGCCCCGAATTACAGCGCATTCGGCAACACACGAGAACAATTCGGATCTCCAGGATTTCGGGGTGAACGCGCTGCGCCGTTCGTGGTGAGCCACTGAAGATCTGATCGGCGTGACGCGAATCCTGTTGTTCGACGACTGCTCTTGTGATGCTGACCGGGTGACACCCGGGCGGCCTCGAAAGGCAGACGCATGACCATCTTCGATCCCCCCACAGTCGACGCTGCGAGCCTCGGAGTCTACGACTCGATCGCCGACGCCATCGGCAACACACCCCTCGTCCGGTTGAACCGGGTAACCGGAAGTATCTCCGCGACGGTGTATGCCAAGCTCGAGTTCCTCAACCCCGGCGGAAGTGTGAAGGATCGCGCCGCCCTGGCCATGATCCACGCGGCCGAGGAATCCGGGGAGCTCCTGCCCGGAGGCACCGTCGTGGAAGGCACATCGGGCAACACCGGAGTCGGGTTGACGTTGGTCGCCGCCGCTCGGGGATACCGTTCCGTAGTCGTGGTACCCGACAAAACGACGCCGGTCAGATGGTCGAGAGTAGCGACGGCGGAGGCCGGGTCCGGATCAACATCGTGTCCGGGAAAGGCAACCTCGGAGCTTACGGCGAACACGAGAGCGACCAGGCCCACCGTTACGCCCGCACCAAGGAGTTCCTCCAGCTCGTCCGCAAGCTGTGGACGGAGGAGAACGTCACCTACCGGGGTGAGCACTTCCAGGTCACCGATTCCACAGTGCTGCCCCGGATCTCACCACGGGGAGATCGGACCCACCCGAAACTCTATTTCGGTGGAGCGTCCGAGGCCGCCGAGCGTGTTGCGGCGACCGAGGCCGACGTTCAGCTCTTCTGGGGTGAGCCGCTCGCGGGGGTGCAGGAGCGGATCGAACGGTTGCGGTCATTGAGCGAGGAACTCGGCCGAGCGCATGCGCCGCTCGAGTTCGGCCTGCGGATCACCACCTTCGTCCGGGACACGACCGAGCAGGCCTGGGCCGAGGCAGAGGCGAAGGTAGCGGAGATGGCGAAGAATCAGGGTGCGCCTCCACAGAATCCGCATCGCCAGACCGCCGTGGGACAGCAGCGACTCCTCGACCTGGCGACCCGCGGCGACGTGCTCGACGACAACCTGTACACCGCACCCGGGAAGGTCGGTGGCGGCGGCGCGGGCACCACCTGGCTCGTCGGCTCCCCGGAGGACGTCGCGAAGTCGCTGCAAGTACCAGGACCTCGGCATCACCCACTTCGTGCTCTCCGACACCCCGTATGTGCCGGAGATCGAGCGTCAGGGCAACCAGCTGCTGCCGTTACTGCGCGAATGAGCCGGGGAGCGCTACTTGCGCTTCCCGCAACAGGTTTGCGCAAACGGTGACAGTCACCCGCCCGCGCTGTCGGCGCGAGCGGGTGACTGGTTGTCATCGGCTGGTGGCTCTGTCACACAACTAATCCCCGGCGGACGAAGCACACCGGAATCTTCACGTCGGTCAGAGCCTGAGTCCGGTTCCGTGCACGCCGTGTTCCTCGATGAGGGCGAGTTCTTCGTCGGTGAGCGGCGGGAAGTTCAGGGCCGCGATATCGTGGTCGAGCTGCTCGGTCGAACTGGCTCCGATCAGCGCCGAGGTGACCTCCTGCCGCCGCAGTACCCACTGCAACGCGAGCTGTGCAAGTGACTGGCCACGGGCCTCGGCAATCTTGTTGAGCTCGGCGGTGCGCTGCCGGGTACGTTTCGTCGATCACATCAGCCGTCAGGAACGTGCTGTGCTGTGCTCGTGCGCGCTCGGGAATCGACTCCAGGTACTTGTCCGTCAGCAGACCCTGCGCCAGGGGTGAATACACGATCAGCCCGGTTGTTGCGGGGGTCGGTGGTGTATCTGGCCAGGCTGTCCGACCGGGGAATCGCCACGGTCCACCGAGTTGTAAGAAGCCCGCCGCTCACTGCGTTTTGTGCATCGGTGACGGACTCGAATGAGTAAGTCGGTGACCGACGGATGTTTCGGTGTCGGCTCGGTACCGGGGCGACGGCGCGGCGACACGCGTGGTCGGATCGATGTGAACACTGTCACCGAACGGAGACGGAAAGGGAATCGTTCGGATCGTGCAGATTCTCTGGAAAGACTCCCCGCTGACGTCCTGCCGATCGTCGAGGACTTCGCGGCACTATCTTGGGGTGGTGGGCGACGATGACACCTGGGCCGGTTTGGCCGACCAGTTTGCCGACGAGGCGTATGCCTCGGTGAAGGGGCGCGTGCGAACCTATGTGCTGCACCAGCAGCTGCTGGAGCATTTGCCGGCCCCTCCAGCCCCTGTGCTCGATGTCGGCGGAGGCGCGGGCCATCAATCGTTCCCGCTGGCCCAAGCCGGTTACGACGTGACGTTGCTCGACCCGTCGTCGGCGATGCTGGACAAGGCTCGACAGCGGCTCCAGCGGCTGCCTGGAGAGGTCCAGCGACGGGTGACGCTCGTGGAGGCCGACGGCGAGAACGCCGATGAGGCGGTGAATGGTCAACGCTTTGCCGCCGTGTTGTGTCATGGCGTGCTCGGGTACCTGGAGCATCCGGAGCCGTTGGTCGACCAGCTGTGCAGGTGCGCTGCCGCGGGTGGCGTCGTCTCGATCATGACGGGCAACGCCAATGCGATGGCAGTGCGACCGGCCTTGGAACAACGGTGGGACGACGCTCTGGCATCGTTTGACGCGAGGGGCGAGATCGGGGTGCTGGGAGTGCCGACTCGTGCCCATACGGTGGAGGAACTCAGCGAAGTCGTGCAGAGCCGCGGCGTGGAGCCAGTGCGATGGTACGGGGTGTGGATGTTCGTCGACTGGCTCGATTTCAGTGGAGCGGGGTTGGACCCGAGCGATTCACAGCAGGTGGAGGCGGCGGCAGCAGTCGAACTCGAGGCCAGCCGACGAGACCCCTACCGCCAACTCAGCCGCGTCTTCCATCTCGTGGGACGCAAAAGTTTGAGCTGACGGGACAACGGCGCCATCGGTACGCCACCACAAAGTCATCGCCGATGCATGCAAATCCGGTGCGCGGTCTTCGTGTCGACATCGAGATGGCAGGATCAAGTCATCGAGATCGGAACCTCGATGTGAGGGTCCGGATCGAGATCGAGGGAGTATCGGCATGGCACAGGGCATTGTGAAGTGGTTCAACGGTGAGAAGGGCTTCGGTTTCATCGCACCCGACGACGGAACTCCGGACGTTTTCGTGCATTACTCGGAAATCTCGGGCAGCGGTTTCAAGTCGCTCGATGAGAACCAGCGCGTGGAGTTCGAGGTCGGCCAGGGGCAGAAGGGCCCGCAGGCCACGAACGTGCGCTCTGTCTGACCAGTGCTACGTGGGGACCGCATCCGATGGATGCGGTCCCCGCTTCTGTCGCCGGATGGGCATCCGGTCAAGGCCCCGATATCGAACTGCACGCCGAGGGCGCTGAATTCCGGAGTCGATGGTTCAGCTGACGCGGATGAGTTTCTTGTTCACGAATTCGTCGATTCCGTATTTGCCGAGTTCACGACCGAAACCGGAGCGCTTCACGCCGCCGAACGGCAGCTCAACTCCCTCGGCGCCAACGGCATTGACGAACACCATGCCGGCCTCCAGTGAGTCGGCGACGCGGTAGGCCTGATCAGGGTCGGTGGTGAAGACATACGAGCCGAGACCGAACGGGGTGTCGTTCGCCAGCTCGACGGCCTCGTCCTCGGAACGCACCTTGTAGACAGTCGCTACCGGCCCGAACAGTTCCTCCCGGTAGGTGCGTGAATCCCGTGACACATTCGTCAGCACGGCCGGTGGGAAGAAGGCGCCCTTCCGTTCGCCCTCCGACACCAGCGTGGCGCCCTCGGCGATCGCCTGCTGCACCTGCTCGGACAGTCGGTCGGCGGCGGCGACCGACGACAGCGGCGCGAGTTCGTCTGCGGTGGCGAGCACCTCCGCGGTGAATCTGCCGACGAAGTCGTCGTAGAGGTCCTCGGCGATGATGAATCGCTTCGCGGCGTTGCACGCCTGCCCGGTGTTCTCGAAACGACCTTCTACTGCCGCTTTTACGGTGGCGTCGAGGTCATCGGAACTGAGCACGATGAACGGATCGGAACCGCCGAGTTCCAGTACCACCTTCTTGAGGTTGCGGCCGGCGATCTCGGCGACCGCTGCGCCCGCACGCTCGGACCCGGTCAATGACACGCCCTGGACCCGCGGGTCGGCGATCGCGTCGGCGATCTGCTCGTTGGTGGCGTAGACGTTGACGTAGGCGCCCTCCGGATATCCGGCGTCGGTGAAGATCTGGTGAAGTGCCGCCGCCGATTCCGGACACTGCGGTGCGTGTTTGAGCACGATAGTGTTGCCCAGTGCCAGATTCGGACCCGCGAACCGGGCGACCTGGTAGTAGGGGTAGTTCCACGGCATGATACCGATCAGCACACCGATCGAGTTGCGGCGAATCAACGCGGTACCCGCACCCTCGACCAGGTCGATCGGCTCGTCGGCCAGGAACTTCTCGGCGTTGTCGGCGTAGTACTGGTAGATCGCGGCGCTGAAGTCGACTTCCCCCAACGACTGGTCCAGCGGCTTGCCCATCTCCCGCTGGATGATCTTGGCCAGCTCGTCGCGGCGTTCGGTGTGTAACTCGGCGACCTTGCTGAGCAGTCCGGCGCGCTCAACCACCGTCGAGCCGCGCGACCACTCACGGTGCGCCTTCTCCGCCGCGGACAACGCCGCCTGCATCTGCTCGTCGGTCGCGGTCGGATATTCGCGCACCGTTTTTCCGGTGGCGGGGTCCACAACTGCGTACAGGCTCATGTTCACGTCTCCTCGAAGGGTCGGGCATTCCAGTATCGCTTGCGATGGGTGCCCGGGGGTGGACCTCGAGTCGCGAGGTGGGGGGTGGCGCCGCCTCAGCACAGGTCGCTTGTTCGCGTCTGCCGCGCAGTGAGATCGTTCACTGTTCAGCGGTCGGATGGTATCGGGGTATAGGCTTGGTACACCGGAATGGTTGCCGCGTCGAGCGAGTCGGCTCAGGCCATCCCGATTCGAAAGAATGCCGGCCGGTTCGCGGCCGATGCAAGGAGCGTCCATGGATGCCAATGGCTACAGGCACGCCGAGGCGCCGCGCAGATCCGCACCGCGCGACCATCTCCCGGGGCGGGCGCGCCGTCTCGGATTCGATGCTGACACCACGCCTGATGGCGAGCCGAAAGAGCCGCCTACGACATCATGCGGACCTCGCCACATATCGACAATGATCTACCCGGTCGCCATCACCCCAACCGGCCGCGCCCACATACACCTGAATCAAGGAACAGAATGACCATCGATCATGACAAAACCGAACTCCCGCTCTTCTCTGCGCAGCGAACACTGACCCACAGGACCCAGGAGCCCGTCACCGACGCGCCGCGCACCGACGATTCACCCACGCAAACATCCGCCGAGATCCATCGTTCACTCTTCAGCGACGAGTGAACGGCGTGCTCGGCCGCGAAGGCTGTGACCGCTCCGGTCGAGTGGGGTAACGACTTCGTCGATGCGCCGTAGTGGTGGCAGGAACGCAACGGTGCCCGCCACCAGGGCTAGGGGATCGGGCTGGTCGTGACTGGCGATCAGTGTTCAGGCCCATGACGCCGCCTCGAGGAACCGGTCCCGGTCGACGATCGCCCGGTCGATCTCGCCCGACGCGACAACCTTCCCCGAGCTGTCGGTCGCCCGCACGGTGAAGGTGAGACGGTGGCCGACTGCGGCGGCTGGTGGCTCGACGGCGATCTCGATGCTGGCACCGACCGGTGTCGGGCCGCGGTGCTCGATTCGGACAGCGGTCCCGACGGTCGTCTGACCCGCACCGATGAACGATGCAGCGCAGGCGACGGTGGCCGCCTCCATCCAGGCAATCAGCCGTGGGGTCGCGAGCACGGGAACGTCACCGCTGCCCAACGCGGTCGCGGTATCGGACTCGACTACCTCGTAGCGCACGCCAATACCGTACGCCGGGCGCGGCTTGGCGGGAGTGATGCGCGTTGCTGCACGATGACGTTGCGCCGCAAAGGCGTGTGCACCCGGACATTTCGTGCCGACATCTTGCGATTCCGGGTTGCCGATCGTCGCGATGGTGCGTCTGAGACACTGGCTGCTGAGCGATAGCGTGCGCCGCCACTATCGTCACGACACGGGACTTACGAGGGGGATCGCGACGTATGCCGGGGATCGATGGGCACTTGGACTCGAGGCGGCGCGCGGGCGCGAGGTCCTCATGGCGCACTCGATGTGTCGCCCTCGTCGTCGGCCTCACCGCCACGGTCGCCCTGGGGACGGTACCGCCCGCCGCCGCGCAGCCGGCACCGGGTGCCGATCTTCGCTGGGGGCCCTGCCCGGCCGAATACGAGCTGGATCCGGCGTCCGATCAGTGCGCGTCGGTCACTGTTCCCCGCAACTACGCGGACCCCGCCGCCGGCACGATCGACGTTCTCGTCACCCGACACCGCGCCGAGGATCCCGGCTCGCGCCGCGGCGTGCTGTTCACCAATCCCGGCGGGCCCGGCGGAGACGCGATCGGCTCGAACAGCATGTTCGTCGAGATCCTGCCCGATGCGGTCCGCGCACAGTGGGACGTGATCGGTGTCCAACCGCGCGGGCTTCCGTACGCAGGCGCCGTCGAGTGCGTGCTGGCCCCTGAACAAACGATGGCGATGAGCCTCGGCTTCGGCGGTGCCGCGACGCGTACGGCATGCGAGTCCGCTGCGCCGGGCACCACGGCGCACCTGACGACCGAGTACACCGCGAAGGACTGGGAGCAGGTCAGGCTCGCACTCGGCGAGGACGTGATCGACATCTACGGCCTCTCGTACGGCACGATCCTCGGATCCACCTACGCGACGCTATTCCCTCAGCACACTGGTCGCATGGTCCTCGATTCCGCGGTGGACCAGAAGTGGCTGTGGAACGACGTGTTGTGGCAGCAGAACGACGGCTACAAGGATCGCTTCTACGACCTCATGGACTGGATCGCCGCCCACGACGACACGTATGGGCTCGGTGACACGCCATTGAAGGTGTATCAGCGGTGGTCGGACCGGATCGTCGAGGAAGCCGGCGGTAACCCGACGCTCGCGCCGCCGCCCGCCCAGATCGGTGACGTACCGCCGGGCCTGGAAGCCGTTGCCGATGCCTACCGCGGTGGGGTCGATCTCACCGGACCGGCACGCGTTCAGTTCGAGGCCTTCGTCCGTCGCCTCGCCGACCCGTCGCACACCCAGATGTCGTCCAGCATCTACGTGATGACGCGGCAGGTGCTTCCCGCCCGCAACAGCTGGCCGCTCATGGCCCGGGTGATCCGGGACGGGCGAGACGCGATTCCCGACGGCACCGCGATGGACGACCTGACGGAGCAAGAGTACGAGCGGATCGCCCAGGCCCAGGTGATGCAGTCACTGGTCCTGTGCAACGAGAACAATGTCGCCGCTCGGCCGGACCGCATTCCGGGTTGGCTCTTCTCCACCTTCGTCACCGGAGATCTCTTCGACCTCATCGGGTACAGCTACAGCGCCGGGCCCGAATGTGCCGGTGCGCCGCCCGTTGCCGCGCTGCCGACGTTGAGCAATCGGGGACTGGCGACGGCCCCGCTCGTCCTGCAGGGAATGCGCGACCCGCAGACCCCTTATCAGGGCGGAGTTCAGCTCGCCCACGACATGGCGGCGCACCTCGTCACCGTCGAGGGAGGAGATCACGGTGCGGGGATCCAGGGTGGCAACGCCGTCGTCGACCAGGCCCTCACCGAGTACCTCGAGACCGGGCGCACCACCGTCACGCACGCCCCTGAGGCGCCGATCACCGCACCGCTGTGAAGTCCGGGGACGGGCCGCGGACGAAGAGATATAGGCAAGCAGCACCCTGAGTCGTGCTGAGTTGCGAGACGGGCGTTCCTGGTTCGAAAAGGTGCAGACCCGAATAGACTTGCCGAGGTGAGCCGCGAGGATCCCGATCGGCTGTCCGCCGACGACGCACATATCGTGGGGCTCGAATCAGCGGTGATAACCGGCCACACGCTCAAGCTGGTCGTTATCGAGCCGGCCACCTCCCCGCTCGACGTCGAGGCTCTGCGAACTGCGGTGTCGGAGCGGCTTTCGAGCCAGCCGCGAGCGACGCAACGGATCGACACGTCGGGGCCGGAGCCGCGCTGGGTCGACGCGACCGCGTTCGAGATCAGTGACCACGTCCGGCGCCGGGAAGAGCCCGGGTGTGCCTCGCGCGACGATCTGTGGCGGGCCGTCAGCAAGCTGATGTCCGAGCACCTCGACCACGAGCGTCCCCTGTGGACGTTCGATCTGATCGGGCCACTCGGCGACGGGCGCGAAGCGATCGCGGTCCGGATCCATCACGCGATGGCCGACGGGATCAGCGCGGTTCGCTTCCTGGACGACGTGCTCTGGGATCAGCACCTCGAACCGCCCCCGCGAGAACCGCGACCGGGCCTTCGCGCCGCTTCGTCGCAGCGTTCGCGGGTCGACGAGGTGCTGCGGATGCCCGCGGCTGTGCGTCGTGAGCTCGGCCATCGCGGGTCGCACTCGCCCTTCGACCGCCCGATCAGTGCCGCCCGCGAGCTCGCCTTCACCGTCGCCCCGCTCCCGGAGCTGAAGGCAATCGGCGCCTCACGCCCCACCCGCGCAACCGTCAACGACGTACTCCTCGCGATCGTCGCCGGCGGCCTGCGCAGCTGGCTCAGCGCCGGAGCGACGGCCCTGCCGCGGCTTCGTGCTCAAGTTCCGGTCAGCCTGCACCACCGGGATGAGGGAGCGGGTGAACTCGGAAACCGTGATTCCTTCCTGAACGTCGATCTGCCGCTCGCCGAGGCGGATCCGTTGACCCGACTCGACCGGATCAACGCCGAGACCAGCAAGCGCAAGCGCCTCGACGACGCCGAAGAGCTGTTCGATCTCTTCCACGCACTCGGACGCGTGAAGCGCGTCGAGGAAGCCGCAAAGCGACTCGCCGGCAGCGCGCGCGAGTTCAGCCTTTCGATCTCTAACGTTCCCGGCCCGCCCGCGCCGGTCAGCGTTTCCGGACGCCGGGTCGAGCGGCTGTTCTCCTCCGCCGAGCCCGCCGCTCACCACGCGCTGCGGATCTCGGCGATCTCCTGCGCCGGGATCATCGGTATCGGGCTCTGCACAGACCCCGAGGCGCTGCCCGACGTTGCCCGGCTGGCGGTGGCGATGGAAGATTCATACGCCGAGTTGCGTGACGCCGCGATCACATGACGTCGATCCCGCTCGGTGTCCATGGCATTCGATGCCGGGCGGGGGTGGGTGGTTCAGGCGCGTCGGACAGGCACGATCGATCGAACCCGCGCGTCACGCAGGAACAAACCGCCCCACACGAAGATGCCGACATAGATCGGGAACAGGGTGGTGCTGATGATGGGCTGCTCGGTGAGCATGTTGGTCGCGACCGCTCCACCGAGGTATCCGGTCAGCAGCACCGCGCCCAGGATGGACGTGGCGGGCACGAGGTACAGAATCAGGCACACCAGCAGAACGACCCCGATGACACGGTTGAGGTTCTCGGCAAAGCCCAGCTCGGCCATCGCCTCGCGCACCATTTGGGTGTTCGCGATGTGGATGAGCGAGTCGAACAGGAGAAACAACACCACGAGGGCGCTGACGACAAGTCCGGCAACTCTGGCCTTCTTCGTGGTTTCGCCTGTCGGCGCCGGTGCCGCGTTGGAGGTTCCCGTGGAGGGTGGTGTCGATGTCATGAGACTTTCTCCTTGTTGTTCATGAAGCTGCACACCGCGTCTGCACGCTTCGTGTCTACTCACACCAGTACAGACCAGAGGCGACGGGAAAACTCACCGCGGGGAGGTCGTGAGCGAAAGGGGAATCAGATTTGCATCGGGCACGACCTCGAGTCGGTAAACGCCGGTGACGTAGCGGCCTGAGAGTTCGGGCCCGCGGCGAACGAGTGCGGTGGGCGAGGTCAATGCCATTGCGCGATACCGATTCATTGCGCCGGTCAGCCACCTGTGTCGAGTACCTCGCGGCGCAGGCGGTGGTCAGCGACGCGGACTCGGCGAAGGACGAGTTACTGTCGGCGCCCGCGGACGAATTCGCCGCCGCGTTGAAACGACTGGGGGGCCAAGGCCCGGTACGTCGTCAGGGGCCGCTACGTCGAGAAGGCGATCTGCGAACGAGCAGGCGGCGAGACTGCGCGACGAGATCCGCGACAAGCGGAGGATGCCGACCGCGACGCTCGCATAGCGCTCGGGGAACTCGTGAGAAACGCGATCGCCGCCAAGTGAGACGAGGACACCCGGATGGTGGTCGAAGTCCCCACGAGCTCGCTCACACTCTCGATGTGCGTGAACCCACGCACGAGGGGGGCCGTGCAAGTCGCGGTCCTGACCGGCAGGACGAACTCGAGCAGACCGTGGGTGAATTCGCCCGGGACTGGGACGGCCGGATCGAGATGCGCCTGCTCGGGCCGCTCGCCGCGTACGACTTCGCCGGGACACAGAAGCCGGAGCAGAGCTGATTGACGGGTCTACTTCTGCGTTGTCATTCGTCGCGGCGGGGTCTCCGGCGCAGGTTCGCGGTATGCAGGTTGCGGCAGCGGAGGGTCTACCGCTTGGCGTAGTCGGCGACGCCGGTCCAGTCGATGACCACGCAGGGCTCGTCGCCGAGAATCCAGGCGTCGTGTCCGGGCGGGCAGATCATGAGATCACCGGGGCCGAACTCCATGTCCTCCCCGTCGTCCATGACGATCTTCATACGACCCGAGATGACGTAACCCATGTGAGCCGCTTGGCAGCTGTCTGTCTTGGCGATCGGTTTGACGTGCTTGGACCACTGCCAGCCGGGCTGGAAGGTCGCCCTCCCCACCGCGCCGGAAGTGACATTGACGAGCTCGAGCTTGCCCATGTCGTCCTCGAAGGGGCGGGTTTCCTCGGGTGAATCGAGACTCTTGCGGATGAGACCGGACATCGGTTGTCCTCCCACGTCGTTGTGGCGGCACCCACAGATGCGACGGACCTTCGACCGGCAAATAGGGAACCGCGGGCTGAAGCGAATTCCTGGCTCTTCGATTCTGGGCTGGCACCCTGGTTTGCCGCAATATCGAGCGGCGGCCCGTAGGTGGGGACAGCGGCGCTCTGGCGAACAACTCCGCACTGAGGCCGACAGATCCTCAGTCGAGATGGATGGCCGAGATGCAGGCCGATCCTCGCGGCGGAATGACCATCGACGACGCCTTCTTCCCGCACGATGAGGACTTTCGGGGTCTGCGGGGATTCCTATACAGCGAGTCGATCGCTCAGTTCCATGTCCTCGCGGCGATGGCCGGATCCGCCCCACAGGACTGCCTCCACGCAATATCGCGTCCGGATAGACGTCCGGATAGAGCCGTGACTGTCTACGGATTCGGGTCGGTAAATGGTGGTGCCGATGTCGAGAGCGGTTACCTCGACTCCGGGGGCCGGCGGGGGCGCAGGTATCGGACGTTGCGGGTACACGCGGTCAATTCGGAGAGGGCCTGGTGTAGCTGCTCGGTCACGTCCCACACATCGGGGACGAGGTTTCGGCAGGCGATGATGCCGATGTCGAGGTGCCGGCCGTAGGACATGGCGGCGATGGTGATGCCGCCTGCGACGTCGCTGACGGCGGAGACGGGAAAGTTCCCGGTTACTTCGATGCCTGCGGCATACAGCGGCCGAGCAGGGCCGGCGGCGTGGGAGATGATCAGGTTGACCGGTGGCGTGGGCATGGTCAGCGTCCGCAGCGGTGTGCGCGAGAGCAGACCGCGCAGCGCCCGCGGCAGCGCGGCGCCGAAGTCGCGGACGAGCGTGGCGGGTGCGGCGCGGAAACGTTGGGGTGCCGCCGTGAGCGAGGTGTGCACCTTTTGCAGCCGGCGAGCCGGGTCGGATTCGTTGATCGGAAGGGCGATGGGCAGGAGGGAGAGCCGATGGCCGGCGGCCGCGAACTGTGCGTCGGTGCGCCCCGCGATCGGCATGGCGGCGGCCATGGCCGTGTCGGGCAGGGCATCGTGGTCGATGAGCCAGCGACGCAGCACGGTGGTGCACAGCGCCGTCACCACGTCGTCGACGGTGAACCCCATCGCGGTCCTGACCGCCTCGACCTCGCCGAGCGGCAACGAGGTGAACGCGAAGCGTCGGTGCGCGGTGGCGGGGCCGGTGAATGGGGTGCCGGGCGGTGTCAATGCCTCGGCCGTCGGCTCGTCAGCCGACCACCGCCAGGCGCGCGGGGTCAGCCGGCGGGCGAGTGTGCCCAGCAGGTCCGCGCCGGGGACGGTGAGGGTGCGGGCGAGCTCGGGCAGGTGCGGTGCCAGCCGGAGCGAGGACCACATCAGCCGTGCGGGCAACAGTGCGAGATGCCAGGCGCTGTTGCCGAGCATCCCCAGGGCGCCGGCCGCCTGGTACTGCTCGTCGCTGAGCCGGTGCGGCACCGTGCGGGGTCGCGGGGTGGTGTCCATCAGCACGGCGAGGGCCTGCGCCGCGGTCAGACCGTCGATCACCGCGGGGTGCACCTTGGTGTAGATCGCCTGCCGGCCACCGGTGAGCCCGTTCACCAGATAGCACTCCCACAGAGGCCGGTTGCGGTTCAGTGGACGTGCCGAGAGAACGGAAATCTGCTCGGCGAGCTGTTCGTCGGTGCCGGGACCGGTCAGAGCGACCTCCCGGATGTGATAGCCGAGGTCGAGGAACTCTGAGTCCACC
Source organism: Rhodococcus sp. IEGM 1351 (assembly GCF_030056875.1). NCBI lineage: Bacteria > Bacillati > Actinomycetota > Actinomycetes > Mycobacteriales > Nocardiaceae > Rhodococcus > Rhodococcus sp. IEGM 1351. The sequence goes on from NZ_JASHKU010000015.1 coordinate 114,506, forward strand.
CAGTAGGGCCGGTCGAGCCCGAGGGGTACCTCCTGTAGCCGCCACCGCAGTGGCCCCACCAGGTGTAATCGACCCTCTGCGAGCGTCCGGAGGTCCTGCACCGTGAGCCCGCCACCTGGCGCCGTGGGGCCGAGGACACTCAGTACCCCGACATGGGTGGAGGTGGTGGATGTCTCGGCGTCGAGGAACTGCGCATCGAGTGAACTGAGCTGGTGCATAAGGTTTTTACCTGGATTGGGTGAGCCAACTTGCTGGGCGAGCCCACAAGGCGTCACCACAACGCTACCCCGCGACGCGTCCCCGTGGTGTCCCAAACAATTCGTTCACCGAATCCTCAATGAGCGTCGATCGAACCACTTCGAATTGGCGCACACCGAGTTTCGATTTGCGGCCGCCGGAACGGCCGCACGCGGGCAGCAGCGAGGGTTCGTGCGGATATCCGCCGGTCGGGGCGTTGAAGATCGTCGGCGGGGACGGCAGGCGCGCCTTCTCGCCGAAGGCCGGTCGGTGAAGCGCAACGTGGGTTCGGAAGGTGCCGTGGCCGTCGATCGCACCCTTCGAATGCCACGAAATCCAGTGGGTGCCATCAGGACGCCAGATTCGGTTGCCGCAGAACGCCAAGTCTCGATCGGGACAGAAAACTACGGGCGGCGAATGGTCGTAGCATACGTATCGGCGTTTCCTGCAACTCTCGGGTTCCGACTCGCGAGGTCCTGTTCAATCGGCGGCGTAACGTCCTGTCAGCCGCAGGGCAGAACGGTGCCCAGCAAGCTGGGGGCCGAGCTGCGCCGCAACCTAGCCGGCCAGCGACCCGTGCAGCCTGTGGGCCGTCGACGGCCCCCAATAATTCGCAGAAGTCCGATTCCGACGCCGCATCGTGGTTGCCGCCGAACAAGAGATGCCGGTGCATATGCGTCTCTCGGCGGTCGACGTGAAAGCCCCTTACCGGCTGTGCGTGACCGCGGCGGGGGCTCCCCGCTTCGAATCACGGAGTGTTCCGTCCGACCGGGCACCTTAGGCCGTTGATTCTTCGCCGCTTGTCGTGTTCGGCTCGGCCTGGTTCTCGCCTGGACACCGCTATCGCCCGAATCGACGAGATGACCTCCGCAGCGACATGGTCAAGCCGAGCGACGCGGACCTGGCCTGGCTGCGGCCAGGCGATCGCCACCATGACCGACCGCGACCTGCTGGCCCGTAGAACCGATCGGCAGCGGCTGCGGACGATCGGCCTCGACGACCTTCGAAGAATTTTGCACCGCGCGAACGCTGCGCGGCACGGACCATCACCTCGGCCGGCGAACAGCCTCCCCGCACCGATGCTCTCGCTGCAGCCGGCCGACAAGCATCGACGGGGTGTGCCGGTCGGCGGGTGCCAGGGTGCCCTTGACGGTCGTTTCCGCTGTTCCGCCGATCAGGTCACCGCGATGACCTGAGGGCGCAGTGTGTCACCGGACGAGGAGGCACCGGCGACGAGCTGCGCCATCGAACCCGGCGGCACTCGTTCCGGTGCCGAGTGCGCGCCGGCCAGGACGAGCCCGGCGCCGCCTAGAATGGGGTGATACGGACGCCTTCGCTGCATCGGGCGGGGTGGTCCGCGACGGCTGGACTCCTTGCGAGCCCGACCCGTGGGAGGTGGCCATGCAACCGTCCGACCGGATGCGGGCGCTGCCGCGGCGGGCCCGGGTCACGATCATGGTGACGGTGGCTCTCGTTGCGTTGCTGGTGATCGGGCCGCGTCTGGTCTTGGTGTATACCGATTGGCTGTGGTTCGGTGAGGTCGGCTACCGCCGCGTGTGGGGGACCGTGCTGGTCACCCGGCTGATCCTGTTCACGGCGGTGACGCTGCTGGTGGGTGCGATGATCTTCGCGGCCATGGTGTGGGCGTACCGGTCCCGCCCACTGTTCGCGGTCGAGGACTCGGCCGCGGCCGAGGCGAAGGATCCGCTCGAGCGGTATCGGACGGAGGTGCTGCGCCGCCCCCGGTCGTTCACGGTGGCGATCGCGCTGCTGCTGGCGCTGCCGTTCGGGCTGCACGCGCAGGCGAGTTGGGAGACGGTGCAACTGTTCTTGCACGGCGGCGGCTTCGGCACCGTGGACGCGGAGTTCGGGTACGACATCGGCTTCTACGTCTTCGACCTGCCGTTCTACCGCTTGATCCTGACGTGGCTGTTCATCGCGGTGTTCCTGGCGTTGCTGATCGGCCTGGGAACCCACTACCTGTTCGGCGGCGTCCGGCTGACACCGAGCAAGGACCACGTCATCGAGGTGTCCCGGCCGGCGCGCATCCAGCTCGCAGTGCTCGCGGGCACGTTCATCGCGCTGAAGGCGGCCTCGTACTGGTTCGACCGGTACTCCTTGTTGTGGAGCGGCCGGAAGGAGCCCACCTTCACTGGGGCCGGATACACCGACATCAACGCGGTGCTGCCGGCCCGGTTGATCATGGTCGCGATCGCGGTGCTGTGCGCGGTGGCGTTCTTCGTCGCGATCGCGGTGCGGGACCTGCGGATCCCGGCGATGGCCACGGCACTGCTGGTGCTCTCGGCGATCCTGGTCGGCGGAATCTATCCGGCGCTGATCGAGCAGTTCTCGGTCCGCCCGAACGCCGCCGACCGGGAGAGCCCCTACATCGAACGCAACATCGCCGCGACCCGGCAGGCCTACGGACTCGGCCCGGACCGGGTCGACTACCTCGACTACCCCGGGGTGGGCACCCGGCCGCCCCGGGACATTCCCGCCGACGTCACCACCATCGCCAACGCCCGCCTGCTGGACCCGACCGTGCTCTCGCGCACCTTCACCCAGCAGCAACAGCTGAAGAATTTCTACGGCTTCCCCGAGCACCTCAACATCGACCGCTACACCATCGACGGACAACTCGCCGACTACATCGTCGCCGCCCGCGAGCTCTCCCCGAACAGCCTCAGCGGCAACCAGACCCAGTGGATCAACCGGCACACCGTCTACACCCACGGCAACGGGTTCATCGCCGCCCCCGCCAACAGGGTCAACGCCGCCGTCCGCGATGTCGCCGGGCAGAGCGCGAGCAGCGACAGCGGGTACCCGATATACGCGGTCAGCGACATCGCCTCCCAGGCGGGCGGCGACCAGGTGATCCCGGTCGAGCAACCGCGCATCTACTTCGGTGAGGTGATCGCGCAGGCGGACCCGGACTACGCCATCGTCGGCGGCCCGGAGGGTGCGCCGCCGCGCGAGTACGACACCGACACCGCCCAGTACACCTACACCGGCACCGGTGGGGTGCCGGTGGGTAATTGGGTCAACCGGTTGGCGTTCGCCGCCCGGTACGCCGAACGCAACATTCTGTTCTCCGGCGCCATCGGGCCCGAGTCGAAGATCATCTTCAACCGGGACCCGGCCACCCGCGTCGAACACGTCGCTCCGTGGCTGACCACCGACTCCAACCCGTATCCGGCGGTGGTCGGCGGCCGGATCGTGTGGATCGTCGACGGCTACACCACCGCCGCGCACTACCCGTACTCGCAGGTCGGTTCACTCACCGCGCCGGTCGTCACCGACACCGGCCGCACCTCGCCCCCCGAGCACGTGTCCTATGTGCGGAACTCGGTGAAGGCCACCGTCGACGCCTACGACGGCACCGTCACCCTCTACCAGATCGACGAGAACGACCCGGTCCTGCGGGCGTGGATGAGCGTGTTCCCCGGCACCGTGCAGCCGCCGAAGGCAATCCCGACCGAGCTGCGCGCGCACTTCCGCTACCCCGAGGATTTGTTCCGCCTGCAGCGGGACCTGCTGGCGAAGTATCACGTCGATGATCCGCGGGAGTTCTTCACTACCAACGCGTTCTGGTCGGTGCCCAGCGATCCGACCGCAGACACCGGTGGGGAGCAGCCGCCGTACTACGTCCTGGTCGGCGACGCCGAGACCGCGGCCCCGTCCTTCCGGCTCACCAGCGCCATGGTCGGCTTCAACCGCGAATTCCTCTCCGCCTACCTCTCGGTGCACTCCGACCCCGAAAACTACGGCAGGATCGATATTCTGCGGTTGCCGACGGATACCCAGACCCAGGGCCCGCGGCAGACCCAGAACTCGATGATCTCCGACACTCGCGTCGCGTCCGAGCGCACCCTGCTCGAGCGGTCCAATCGGATCTACTACGCCAACCTGCTGACGCTGCCGATCGCCGACGGCGGCATCCTCTACGTCGAACCGGTTTTCACCGAACGTTTGACCAGCACGCCCAACGGTTCCACCTTCCCGCAGCTGGCCCGGGTGCTGGTCAGCTACCGCGAACCGGGCACGGGCGGAGTGCGGATCGGCTACGCCCCCACTCTCGCCGAGGCCCTCGACCAGGTCTTCGGCACCGGCACCGGCGCCGTCGCCACCGCACCCGGCGGCGACGCCACCACACCACCACCTACCGGCGGGCAACCGCCGCCGCCGCCTCCACCGGGCGCCCCGCCGCCGGCGGCATCGGACCAGCTGACCGCCGCGGTCCTCGAACTCAACGACGCCCTGGCCAACCTGCGCGAGGCGCAACGCACCGGCGACTTCACCGCCTACGGCGCGGCCCTGGACCGCCTTCAACAGGCCATCGACACCTATCTGGTCGCCGGCGGAACCCCGCGTTGACGCGTCCCCTCCGCACGCTCCGTTCAATGACGTTGTGTTGTAAAGAAAGTCACAGGTTCGACGACGTCGGGTAGGCCGGCCAGAACCACCCGCCGGCCGCGTACGTGCACCCCGGCCCGTCCCTTCGCCGCCCTCGACCCGATGGCGGCGTTGGACAAGGCGACTACCGAACGGCTCGAGGATTCCTGGAGGACCTCTAGCGTGAGGCAGTGCCACATTCGGGCACGGGGCACCCGTTCCTCATGTAAGACGCGCGGTTCGGGTTCGACCCGCACGGCAATCGGCGCGCAGCGCGTCAGGGAATCAGATGCCGGCGAGGTCGCCGGGAAAGCCGGCGGTCGGGAAGTCGGTGTTGAAAACGATACTGTCCGATGCGATTCGGAAGTCGGCTGCTGCTGCCATCGACAGACTGGAGTCTGCGCAGCCGCCGTTGATGGCGGCGATGGTCGGTTGCGGCATCAGGTACAGCCGCTGCGTCACCTGGCTTGGCAGCCGAAGACGCGAAACGACGGCTGGGCGACGTGCAAGGCCTCGGCCGCTCTGTTGATGCCGCCGTTGTCCACGACTGCAGGAAAATACTCCATCTGCCGCACGTCCATGCTGGCAACGTGACCCACTGGGGCACGCGTCCGCAGTGCCCCAGTCTGCCCGTCGTTGTGGCCCCGGTTCCGGCTCGCAGGACGTACCTGACCAGAACCTATAGGCAAAACCGTATGGTCCGACCGCGGATTGCCGGTTGATGCTGCGCCGCGACTCGGCTGTGCTGTTGGTACCGCTCCCGGGACCCATCGCATCTGCCGTCGGGGCCATCCACTGCCTGAGCGCTCACACTTCCGGAGGATATTCATGGTGACGATCGAAACCAGTCCGGGCGACACCGGACAGCGGCGGCCGCGCCCGGCGAGCCGTCGTGCGTGGGGCATTGTCGTTCTGCTGTTCCTGTTCTTCACGCTGAACTTTGCCGACAAAGCCGCGATCGGACTGGCGAGCCACCAGATCCGTGACAACCTCGGAATCACCGCAGGTCAGTATGGGTTGCTCAGCAGTGCCTTCTTCTGGCTGTTCGCGGTCGGTGCGGTCACCCTCACCGCGGTACTCCGCAAGATCTCGTACACCTGGGGTGCCGGACTGCTGATGGTGACCTGGATTGTCAGCATGTTGCCCCTGACCGTTCAGACGTCGTTCGGTGTGCTCCTCGCGTGCCGAATTGCGTTGGGCTTCTTCGAAGGTCCCGCGCACGCGCTGTGTCAGTCGATCGTCGCCGACCGCTTTGCGCCGGACAAGAGGGCGACGGCCGGCGCCCTCGTCAACGCCGGCTCCTCGGTGGGCCCGCTGGTGGCCGCCCCCGTGCTGACCTGGGTGATCCTGACCTGGTCCTGGCACGCCGCGTTCGCTGTCCTCGTTGCCCTGGGTGTGCTGTGGGTGATCGGGTGGTTCTGGTACACCGAGAAGCTGCCGCTCAAGCGGACCGAGGCTGCGGTCGAGGGCGTCGCGAAGATCGACGACCCCAACGGCCACATCGTGGTTCCCTTCCGCCGCCTGCTGATGTTGCAGAGTTTCTGGGGCCTGGTCCTCCTCTCGTTCGCCGGTTACCTGATCTCCTCGCTCAAGGTGGCGTGGCTGCCGGCGTACATGAACGAGGGGCTCGGGTACTCGGCGAGCACCGTCGGCACGCTGGTGACATTGCCGTACATCGTTGCGGTTGCGGTCCTGCTCTCGGCGGGGCTGCTGTCCGGCCGGCTGCTCCGGAGGGGCTACAGCGCACGGGTCGCGCGCGGCTACCTCACCGGGGCGTATCTGCTGGTCGGAGGCATCTCGATGGTGATCTTCACCCAGCTCGCGCCGGGACCGTTGCAGCTGATATTCGTGATTGCCGCGTTTGCGGTCAACAGTGTCGCGTTCTCCGTCGCCTTTGCCGGTGCGTCCGACTTCCTGCCGGCCCGGCAGCGGGTGGCGTTCTTCGGCTGCATCATCGCCGCCTACAGCGTCGCGGGCATCGTTGCCCCGTACGCCCTCGGACTGATCGTCGAGCATGCACCCAGCGCGGCGCAGGGCTACTCGACTGGTTTCATGTTCGTCGGCATCACGGTGTGCGTGCTCGGTGTCGTCGGTGGCGTGATGCTCAACCCCGAGAGGGCCAAGGCCAGGCTCGAGAATCTGACCGCCGAATACGCGGCGCGAGAGGCACGGTGAGCACCATGCGTGGACCTCTCACCGGCATCCGGGTACTCGACCTCGGCCAATACATCGCCGGACCCAGTGCCTGTCAGACCCTCGCGGATCTCGGCGCGGACGTCCTGAAAGTCGAGAGCTTGCGCGGCGATCAGGCTCGGAGTATCGGTACGTTCGGCGAAGCGATGGTGCATGCCTACAACCGGGACAAACGCAGCATCGCCCTCGATTTGAGCCGAGAGGAAGCCCGGGTGATTCTCCACCGGTTGCTGGCCGAAGCCGATGTGCTGGTTCAGAATTTCCGCAACGGCTCCGCCGAACGTCTGGGAATCGGAGCGGACGAACTGAGCCGCCGTTACCCCCGGCTCGTGCACGGAAGCGTGACCGGATTCGGGGTCAACGGGCCCTCGAGCGCCCGTCCGGGACTCGACATCGCAGCGCAGGCGGAGTTCGGGCTGATGCATGCCACCGGGGAAGCGGACGGGGAGCCGCAACGGCTGGGGCTGCCCGCCGCCGACGTCACCGCGGCCAATGCGCTCGCCACCGGCATCCTCGCCGCGCTGTACCGGCGAACTTCGACCGGTCGAGGCGCGCACGTTCAGACATCGCTGATGGAGGCGACACTGGCGATGCAGGCGGCGAACTGGGGGGAGTACACGATCACCGGGCAGGCACCGCGGCGCAAGGGCAACGGCCAGGCACACGCCGCTCCGGCTGCAGACGTCGTCAGCCTGACGGACGGAAAGATCGTGCTCTCGGCCTACACGGACGAAAAGTGGTCTGCTCTGTGTCATCTCATCGATCGCCCGGACATGATCGACGATCCGCGGTTCGTCGACAACCCGGCGCGCGTCGCGCACCGGCACGCACTCTTGGCGACTCTGTCCGAAGCGTTCGGCACGATGACGCGCGATCAGGCCGTCGAGCGGTTACTGTCCGCCCAGATAGTATGCGGCGCAATACGATCCTTCGACGACCTGGCCGAAGACAAGGACGTCGTGGCGTCCGGGGTTCTCGTCGACGTCGCCGGAGCCGACGGCACGTCGTTCACCAGTCCCGGGCTGGCATTCACGCTCGACGGCCGTCGCCGCACCACATCGGTCGCCGCACCGGCCACCGGTCAGCACACCTCGGCCGTCCTGCACGAACTCGGCTACACGGACGAGGAAGTGGCCGGACTGTTCGACAGCTGCGTTGTCGGCGACTCCGCACTCAACTGACACCCATTTCGAAAGGTTCCCTACATGATCGACCCAGAGGTCTTGGACAACGACTTCCCCACCTACCTGAAGGTGATCGCCGACTTCACCGAAAACGAACTCGTCCCAGCCGAGAACGAGATGGTCGAGGCGGGTGCGGTTCCCGCCCGAATCCTCGACCGGATGGCGGCACTCGGCCTGTTCGGCATCTCCATACCGCGCACGTACGGCGGCCTCGAATGGTCGATGGAGCAGCAGGTACGGCTCACCTTCGAATTCACCCGTGCATCGTGCGTCTACCGCTCACGCTTCTCGACCGTGATCGGACTGTGCTCGCAGGCGATCCTCGATCACGGCACCGAGGAACAGCGCCTGCGGATGCTTCCCGCCATGGCCGCAGGCGAGTTGGTCACGGCATTCGCCCTCACCGAGGAAGCGGCAGGCTCGGATGCGGCCCACCTGCGCACCACCGCCGTGCGTCGAGGCGACGTGTACCTGCTCGACGGGAGCAAGCGCTACATCACGAACGCCGCCTGGGCGGACGCGTTCATCGTCTTCGCGCGGACCGACGAATCGGACGAGGGCGCCGGCGGGGTGTCTGCCCTCATCGTGGACGCCGACTCGCCCGGCGTGCGGACGGTCCTGCCCACGATCATGAACGGGCACGCCGAGGCGCCGGTCGGCGAGATCTACTTCGACGGTGTCGAGGTGCCTGCGGCGAACCTTCTCGGGGGCATCGAAGGCGCGGGGCTGACGATGGCACTGCGCGGCATCAATCACGCGCGTCTGCATGTCGCCGCGACCTGTGTCGGTCAGGCGACTCGCATGTTGGAAGAGGCGACTTCACATGTCAACGGCCGCAGACAGTTCGGTGCTCCGCTGGCGGATCTCGGCGCGGTTCAGGCGACGCTCGGAGCCGGCTTCGCCGAACTCGAGGCCGGACGTGCACTGACAGTGGAGAGTGCGCGAGCCTTCGACGAGGGTGACATCCCACGCCACCGCATCGCCGCCGCCAAGCTGTACAGCTCCGAGATGGCGAGCCGGGTCGCCGACCGTTGCGTTCAGCTTCTGGGCGGTGAGGGCATCGTCGGTTCACACCCCGTGCCGCGGATGTGGCGTGACGTTCGTGCGCTCCGCATCTACGAGGGATCCTCGCCGATCCACGAGCGGAACCTCGCCAAGGCCATGATCAGACAAGTCGGCGTCGACGGGACACTGCCCGACTCCTACCGCGCCTGACACGGAAGGAGTGCCGGTCCGCCGGGGCGGAGGGAAGGATGAGGCCATGGACATCCGACAACTCGAGTACTTCCTAGCCGTTGTCGAGCACCAGGGTGTGAACCGGGCGGCTCAACACCTGCACGTCGCGCAGGCATCGCTCTCACAGGGCATCCGTCAACTCGAACGTGAGCTGAAGCTGAGCCTGTTCCACCGGACCGGCCGAAATCTCGTGCTCAACCCCGCGGGCCAGCTGCTGGTGGAGCCTGCCCGCAAAGTGCTCGGCGACCTCGTCGCTGCGCAGGACATCATGCGCGGGGCTCGTGAACTGCAGGTCGGGTCTGTCACGATCGGCACGATGCCGGAGATGTCCAGCGAGGCGGTCGCCGCGTGGAGTTCCTCGTTCACGAGTCTCTACCCCGAGATCCGGATCGAACTGTTGGAGTTCCCCGGCGCCAGGGAACTCTGCGACGAGGTGCTTGCCGGGCACTGCGAGCTCGGCTTCACCACCTTTCCCGTTCCGACGGAGAACCTCGAGCGAGTGGAACTGGGGGACCAGAGGCTGTTGCTCGTGATGCCGCCCGGGACCGCCACCCCGGACGCGCCGTTCGAGCTGCGGCGGCTCGAGGGTGTGCCGCTCGTGGTGAGTAACTCGGCGCTACGCGAGAATGACATCGTCGCCTCGATGCTGCGACGAGAGTCGGTGATTCCATTGGTCCGGGCGCAGATGCCGAACCGGCACGCGCAGATGACGCTGGTCCTCAACGGTGCCGTCAGCGCATTGCTGCCGCTGCGGATGGCGACGGCCGCTCACCGATTGGGCGCGGTCGTCGTCGAAACCGATCCGGAGATCCGGACGCCGTTCGGCATCGTGCACCGCCCCGGGGCCCTGACCCCCGCCGCACGGAGCTTCGCCGTCCAGAGCCACGCGGACCTGGCACGGCGCAACGCCCGGATCGCCGAACTGGAGGAAGCAGGCGTGTCGCTTCTCGAGGCCGCCCTGACGGAACAGACCGAAGGGGAAATGAACAGACACCGCACTCGGAAAGGACCTGGCACCTAATGCCGAACTGGACGCCGTTTCGTTCCGGAAAGGACCCCGACCCACGCTTCACGCTCGCGAACGAACGCACCTACCTGGCCTGGATGCGCACGGCCACGGCATTCGTCGCCTCCGGGCTCGGGGTCGAGGCCTTCGGTGGCAGTCTGCTCCCGCCTGCCGTTCGTACGGGGCTGGCCGCACTGCTCCTCATTTCGGGTGCCGTCGTCGCGGTCGCGTCTTTCGTCCAGTGGATCAGTGCCGAGCGAGCACTGCGGACGGGCCGCACGCTGCCGGTTCCGGTAATGGCACCGGTCGTCGGTGTGGTGCTCGTCGTCTGCGCATCCGTCTTGGTCGTCGAAGTTCTGAGGTTCTGAATGGTCGCGACTCAGTCGACCGACGCCGGGCTTCAGCCCGAGCGCACCTCGCTGTCCTTCGCGCGGACGAGTGTGTCGATACTCGGATCGGTAGTGGCCTGCCTGCGTTGGCTTCCGCCCGGCAACTCCATAGCGCTGGTCGGACCGGTGATCGTGGGCGCACTCGTTTCCGGAGTCACGGTTCACGAGCATCGGTCACGGTCCCACCGAATGACGCGATGTGCGACAGAGTCCGCAACACCGGCACTCGGCGCCGGAGCTCTCCTGGCCGTGAGCATCGTCGTGCTGAGCCTCAGTGGACTGTGGGTTCTTGCGCACTGACGCCCGGACTCGGGTGCAGCCGGCACCCTTCCCACGAATATTCTCGTGTGAGATCCACAGGCGGAAGATCGACACCACCGGTGGCACGCCACTGTCCCGACAAACCGATTAGGAAAGCATGAACTACTACGTTCCGCGAGGCGGCCTGCCGCCGCAAACCGACCTGACCACCGACCGCGCGGTCTTCACGGAGTCTTACGCGGTCCTGCCGCGTCGCACGATGAGCGATATCACCGCCAGTCTGCTGCCGCACTGGAATGGGACCCGGGCGTGGGTGCTGGCGCGGCCGTTGTCCGGATTCGCGGAGACCTTCTCTCAGTACATCGTCGAGGTGGCGTCTGATGGCGGCAGTGATCGTCCCGATGCCGATCCGGGCGCCGAGGCGGTCGTGTTCGTTGTCGACGGTGCGCTGACCCTCATACTCGACGGGGTCGAGCATGTGCTGGATGCGGGGGGCTACGCCTTCCTCGCTCCCGGCGCCCGGTGGACCTTGCACAACCACGGTCCAGCCACCGCGACGTTCCACTGGATCCGCAAGACCTATCAGCAGGTCGACGGCATCGAGGTGCCCGAGTCTTTCGTGACCCGGGAGCAAGATGTCGACGGCGTCGAGATGCCCGACACGAATGGGGCATGGAAGACCCAGCGGTTCGTCGATCCGACCGACATCCGTCACGACATGCACGTCAACATCGTGTCCTTCGAACCGGGAGGTGCGATCCCGTTCCCCGAGACGCACGTCATGGAACACGGTCTGTACATACTCGAGGGCAAGGCGGTGTATCTGCTCAACAAGGATTGGGTCGAAGTACAAGCGGGCGACTTCCTGTGGTTGCGTGCCTTCTGCCCCCAGGCGTGCTACGCGGGCGGGCCGAGTCGATTCCGCTATCTGCTCTACAAAGACACCAACCGGCACGCCGGCCTCCAACTCGGACTCTCCTGAATGTGATCATGATCCTGTGTGCCCCTGCCGTTGTCGCAAGGATGGCGGCATTCCGATCCGCTGTGCACAGGGATCACTGTGGTCTGCTGGGAGCGGTGTCTTCGGTGCCGAGTTGTTCCTGGCTGGCGGCCCAGGATGCGAGGAGTTTGAGGGCATCGGCGGTCGGTGTGCCGGCGGCTGCGGTGTAGATGTTCAGTTGTAGGCCGGGTTCGGAGGGAAGTTCGAGTGCTTCGAAGTCGAGGTCGAGTTGTCCGACGGCGGGGTGGCGCAGGCGTTTTCGCCCGCTGCGGTGGAAGCGGACGTCTTGTGACGCCCAGCGCTGGCGGAAGAGTTCGCTTTGGGTGGACAGTTCCCCGACCAGTGCGATGAGTGCTTTGTCGTGGGGGTTGCGGCCTGCTTCGAGTCGGAGCATGGCGGCGGCGTCCCTGGCAATGGTGTCGTAGTCGACGAAGAATTCTTCGGCCGCCTGGGGGTGGAGGTAGACGAAGCGGGTGGTGTTGGCGGGGCGGCGAGGGTCGGCGAGCACGGGGGAGTAGAGGGCGCGGGCGAGGTCGTTCATGGCGAGGATGTCGTGGCGGCCGTTGCGGATCCAGGCCGGCGCGTCGGTGATGGCGTCGAGTACTTGCTGGATGGCGGGGCGAACGGTCACCGCCGGGGTGCGGGGGCGGCGGGTGGTGCTTGCTTGCGATTGGCGGGCGAGGGCGAAGAGGTGGTCGCGTTCGGCGTCGTCGAGTTGCAGGGCGACGACCAGGGCGTCGAGGACGCTGTCGGAGGCGCCGGCGAGGTTGCCGCGTTCCATGCGGACGTAGTAGTCGACCGAGACACCGGCGAGCATGGCGACCTCTTCGCGGCGCAGGCCTTTGACACGGCGGTTGCCGCCGTACACGGGTAGTCCGCTCTGCTCCGGGGTGATGCGTGCGCGCCGGGTGCCGAGGAACTCGCGGATTTCGGTGCGCAGGTCGATCGAACTCATGAGTCCACGGTAGGCAGTGGCCGCCGGATGTGGGAGGTACTGGCAGTACCCGGAACGTCCGTGACTTCCCGGGCTGCCGGAATGGGGGTCAACTGGATGGCATGAAAGCGACGTACATGTTCGGCGCGGGCGATGTCCGCGTCATCGATGTTCCTGATCACACCATCCAGTCCTCGACCGACGCTCTGGTACGGATCGTGCGGGCCTGCGTATGTGGCAGCGACCTGCATCCCTATCACTCCATGGACGTCGATCCCGACGGCAGATCGATGGGCCACGAGTTCATCGGTGTCGTCGAAGCGATCGGTTCGGATGTGAGGACGTTGCGGGTCGGTGACTTCGTCATCGCACCGTTCGCGGTGTCGTGTGGCACGTGCGTGTTCTGCGCCGCGGGTCTGCAAACCTCGTGTGTGCGCGGCGGGTTCTGGAATGACACCTCGTTGGGCACGGCGGGTGGTCAGGCCGAGGCGGTCCGGGTGCCGCTGGCCGACGGCACGCTCGTGAAGGTGCCGGTGGGCGAGGATGCCGACGATGCGCTGCTCGACTCCTTGCTGACGTTGTCGGATGTGTACGGCACCGGCTGGCATGCTGCGGTCCGCGGCGGTGTCGGCGAGGGCAGTGTCGTGACGGTGATCGGTGACGGGGCGGTGGGATTGTTGGCGGTGCTGTCGGCCCGCCGGCTCGGTGCCGAGCAGATCGTGTTGATGGGGCGGCACCAGGTGCGCACCGATCTCGGCCGTGAGTTCGGTGCGACCGATGTGGTTGCCGAGCGCGGCGAGGAAGGGATCGCGAAGGTTCGTGAGCTGACCGGCGGACTGGGCAGCGCGGTCGTCCTCGAGGCGGTCGGTCACCGGCCCGCTTACGATCAGGCCGTTGGCGTCGTCCGCGCGAGCGGAGTGATCAGTCGCGTGGGTGTGCCCCAGTACGAGGACGCGCCCGTCGGGTTCGGGAGCCTGTTCGGGCCGAACATCACCCTGACCGGTGGTCCGGCGCCGGTGCGCGCCTACATCGAGCAGCTGCTTCCGGCAGTCCTGGACGGCACCGTCCAGCCGGGGAAGGTATTCGACCGGACCGTCGGCCTCGGTCAGACGCCGGAGGGCTACGCCGCGATGGATTCCCGCGACGCGCTCAAGGTCGCGGTCCGGCCGTGACCACAGCTGTTTCCGGTCGCGCCACGGCCACCCCGGCCGCGGTACTGGGAATCATCCTGGCGAGCTATTTCATGGTGCTGCTGGACAACTCGGTGATTTTCACCGGGTTGCCGAGAATCCGATCCGGGCTCGAACTGTCACCGGCGGCGCTGTCGTGGGTTCAGGACGCTTACACTCTGGTCTTCGGTGGCCTGCTCCTGTTGGCCTCCCGCGCGGGGGACATCGTGGGGCGGCGCCGACTGTTCAGGATCGGTCTCGCGATTTTCGGTACCGCGTCCTTGCTCATCGGGCTGGCGCCGGCGGGATGGTGGATGATCGCCGCCCGCGCGGTGCAGGGAATCGGTGCTGCGATCGTCGCACCGACCTCGTTGGCGTTGATCACGACCTACTTCGACGGCGAGGCCCGCAACAAGGCCATTGCCTGGTACGCCGCAACGGCCGGAATCGGCGCCAGCCTCGGCCTTCTGGTCGGAGGTGCGCTCACCGAGTGGATATCCTGGCGAGCGGCGTTCCTGGTCAACGTCCCGATCGCGGTAGCCTTGATCGCCTGGTCCCGCACAGTGCTCGTGGAAACCCCACGTCGAACCGGACGGTTCGACGTAATCGGTGCTGTCGGTGCGACACTCGGCATGGGTGCCGTGATCTTCGGGATCATCGAATCCGCCGAGACCGGTTGGGGATCGGCACGGGTACAGATCGCTCTGGCACTCGGGGCCGTCCTGTTGATTGGGTTGGTCGTTCACGAGGGCCGGGTGCAGCAGCCGATCCTGCCGCTGCGGTTGTTCCGCAGTCGCGAACGCAGCGGCGCCTATACCGCTCGGCTGCTGTACCTCGGGGCGATGATCGGGTTCTTCTACTTCACCACCCAACTGCTCCAGGACGGGTTCGGCTTCTCCCCACTGCAAGCTGGACTCGGCTTCCTGCCGATGACCCTCGTCAACTTCGTCGTCGCGCTCATGGTTCCCCGGCTGAGCGCCCGGCTGTCGAACGAGACTCTCCTCGCTACCGGGACGGCGCTGACTCTGGCCGGCATGGCATGGCTGAGTCGCATCGACACACTCGATACGTATCTCGTGGACGTTGCACTCCCGATGATCCTGGTGGGCGCCGGGCAAGGCTTGGCGTTCGGGCCGCTGACGAACGCAGGAATCGCCGGTGTCGATTCGGCGGACGCCGGCGCGGCATCCGGACTGGTCAACACAGCGCACCAACTCGGAATGGCACTCGGGTTGGGCGTCCTCGTCGCACTCTCGGCAAACACAGGCAGCAACCTCGACGGACCGGCGGCGGTGACCGACCACGTCGGCACCGCGCTCACCGGCGGCACCGTACTGCTCGTCGTCGCGCTGGTCGTCGTCCTCACGGTGATCGTGCCCGCCGCACGGCACCGCGGTTCGGGTTCGGCTCTGCACCGACCCGCCGCATGAAATCCGCTGGTCGAACCAGGTACTGCCGGTACCTGGTTCGACAGGCACTCCCAGCGCGCGCTGACCGAACCTAAGGTTGAAACATGACCATCCCCCAATTGACCTTGAACAACGAAATCACGATGCCGGCAGTGGGTTTCGGTGTGTACCAGACGCCGCCCGATGACACCGTTGCAGCGGTCGAGGCGGCCTTGGAGGCCGGATACCGGCACATCGACACCGCCGCTGCTTATCAGAACGAACGCGAGGTGGGCGAAGCCATACGTCGTTCGGGCATCGATCGCTCGGACATCTTCGTCGAGACCAAGATCTGGATCACCGACTACGGCTACGACGCGACGCTGCACGCCTTCGACAAGAGCGCGCGCAAACTCGGAATCGATCAGATCGACCTGCTGATTCTGCACCAGGCACTGCCCGGCGAGTTCACCCTCACCGTCGAGGCCTACACAGCGCTCGAGACGCTGCTCGGGAACGGTCGCGTCCGCGCCATCGGTGTCAGCAACTTCATGTCCGACCACCTCACGCGACTGCGGGACGAAACATCGGTGGTGCCGGCGGTCAACCAAATCGAGGTACACCCGTACTTCCGTCAATCCGAAGTGCTCACCGCCAACGCCGAACACGGGATCCTGTCCCAGGCATGGTCCCCGATCGGTGGGATCACCTTCTACCGCGGCGGCTCCCACGACTCCACACTCGACGATCCCACCATCGGGAACATCGCAGCGGCGCACGGCAAGACACCGGCGCAGACGATGCTGAGATGGCACCTGCAGCAGGGCCGCCAGGTGATCCCGAAATCGGTCACCCCGTCGCGTATCACCGAAAACTTCGACGTCTTCGACTTCGAGCTCACCGCCGATCAACTCGCCGCGATCGATGCTCTCGACACGGGTGTGCGCGGCGGCCCGGAACCTGAGGACATCACCCGTGAGACATTCGGCCTCGAAATCCCCGAAGCCTGAGGAGTACGGAGAGCGACCCCGGTCAGCGAATGGTAGTGGCGAAAGTGCGTTTTGCGCCCGCCGCCCGCACCGCGTGGCATTCGCACGCCCACGGTCAGACCCTGCACATCACCGAAGGAACTGCCTGGTACAGTCCCACGGCGGACAGAAGGTCGAAGCACACGCCGGTCAAACCCTCTACTGCCCACCGAACGAACAACATTGGCACGGAGCAAGCACCGACTCGTTCATGAACACCTCGCCATGCTCGACAACGCCGACGACCCGGCCACCACCACGACCTGGCTCGAGCACGTCACCGACGACGAACACCTGACGGGGTAGTGTTCCCTCGCCACCCGCCGCACCTTATCGAGGCCACAGATTTTCCATGATGTGTGCGACGTCCTGTGCGTTCATCGGTGCCGCATCGAGTCTTTCCGCGCCGGGCCGCAATCCCGCGATCATGACCGCGAGGATTCTGCGCCAGCCGGTGTCGGTGACGCCGCGTGTCGTCGCGACGACGCCGCGGAGGGACCAGAAGATCAGGTCCAGGTCGGCGTCGGTGGCGTCCTCGCGGATGCGGCCGTGCTGCTTGGCTTGCGTCAGCAACTCGAACAGGATGCGTCGATATTCATTCCTCAGAACTGTGGTCTGATCGTCGTTCCACATGCGAGACAGGCATCCGCGGTTCGACGCCAGGATGGCTCCGCTGCCGTAGAGCACCTGCTCCAGCCCCGCGCCCTCCGGCGCGGACGCGGCATCACGGGCCAGGGCGAGGAAGTCTTCGAGCACCTGGCGAACCAGTTCACTGATCAGCGCATCTTTGGTGGGGAACCGGCGGTAGAGGGTGCCGATGCCGACGCCGGCGACCCGGGCGATCTCGTCGACGCCCACATCCAGGCCGCGCGCACTGAACACGGTCGCTGCCGCATCGAGTAGTCGTTGCCGATTCTCCGCGGCGTCGCGGCGCAGCGACTTTTCGCTTCCCTGAACGCTCACATCGGACGTCATTCGGATTCGCCGCCCACCAGCGTGCCTCCCGCAACCATCGCGAGTTCCGGGTGTCGCAGCTCGGGCGACCCTTCGAGGTTCGTGGTCTTGTCCCGCTTCACTGCCGGGATGAACAGGGCCGCAACGGCGCCGAGGCCAACTGCCACGCCCAGCATGACGAAGCCGTTGGTGTAGCCGGATTCCTGCGGAACCCCCGCGGAGGACGCCCCGGCGGTGACGACGCTGGCCATGCACGCAGCGCCCAGCGAGCCCCCGATCGTGCGGATGTTGGCGTTCATACCGCTCGCGACACCGGTTTGTTCGGGTGGCACCGCGGCGACGACAACGTTCGACATCGCCGAGAAGGCCAGGCCGAAACCGATCCCGACCAATGACGTGGCGAGGTAGATGTCCATCTCGGTGTCATGCAGAAGAGCCACCACGAAGTAACCGATCGCACTCACGATCGACCCTGCGATCAGCAGGTTTTTCGAACCCAGTCGAGCTGCCAGGCGGCCTGAGGCGAGTCCGAGCAGGAACATTCCCACGCTCACGGGCAGCAGCATCAGACCCGACTCGGTGACCGACGAACCAAAGCCGTATCCGGCCGACGCGGGCGTCTGCAGAAATTGCGGCAGGAAGCCGAACGCGGCGTACATGCCGACCCCCATCAGCAGCGCCAACAGGTTGGCGGCCCAGACGCTGCGGATTCGCATCATCTTCATGTCGATCAGCGGGTTGGCGGATCGCGATTCAACCACTACCCACGTCACCAAGATGGCCGCGGCGGTCACCAGCAGTCCGATGACGATCGGAGAGCCCCAGCCCCAGGTCGGTGCCTGACTGACACCGAGCAACAACGCGACCAGCCACCCGGACAGCAACAGTGCGGTGAGCCAGTTGATCCTCCCGGCAGTTCGAACGGGAGACTCGGGGACCAGGATCTGCGCGGCCAACCCCGCCAGCACGACCATGGTCAGCGGAATCCAGAAGAGCCAGTGGTAACTCAGCACGGTCACGATGGGACCGGCAAGGACGATTCCGAGACCTGCGCCGACAGCGGTGAGCGCGGCGATGACGCCAACCGCTCCCACCACCTTCTCCTGCGGGAACTCGTCGCGGATGATCCCGAACGCCAAGGGCAGCACACCGCCGCCGATTCCCTGGATCACCCGCGCGGCGATCATCACCGGCAGCGACGTGGCGAGGGCTGCGAGCAGCGACCCCGCCGCCAGGGCGACGAGTGCAACGACGAACAGTCGCTTCTTGCCGTGCATGTCACCGAGGCGTCCCATGACCGGGGTGAAGATCGATGCCGACAGCAGGTAGGCAGTTAGCACCCACGTGACGTCGGCCTGTGTCGTGCCCAGCGCAGACTCGAGGGTGGGCAACACCGGCATCAACAGTGACTGCAGCAGGGCAAAGGCACCGACACCAATAGTGAGAACCGCAAATGTCAGCTGATAGTGCGTCCGCAGCGAAGCGGTTTTCATGAATACTCCCAACAAAGCGGAGCGTTCACTCCGCATGCGGAGAATCTATCATTCGAAGCGGAGGGTCAGCGCGACATCGCCTCCGTTGTTGCCGCGATGCTTATTCGCGGACCCGCGTCACGACTTCGTTCAGCGGTGCCCGCGCAGTGCGGTAGTTGTTGGCCGGGTGGTCGGTGTCGGCGAAGCCGAACGAGATGCCGACCAGGATCTTTCGATCCGCCGGGATGTCGAAGTGCTCGCGGATGAGGGGGGAATGGCTGGCGAGCGCGGCCTGGGGGATTGCTCCGAGCCCGAGGCTCCGTGCCGCGAGTAGGAACGTGCCCACGTACAGGCCGGTGTCGACAGCCCCGTATGTCCCGTGCACCGCGTCTGTGGTGATGATCGCGACGTGCGGCGCGCCGAAGAAGCGAAAGTTCTCGAATGCCTGGCGGGCGGACGCTTCGCGGTCGCCGCGCTCCACGCCGACGGCCTGATACAGCTGCCAACCGCTGGCGCGTCGCCGCTCACGGTAGACGCCGCGGTACTCGGCTGGGGCATCGAAGTCGAACTTGGGCTGGTTGTTTCGTGCGCTGTTCGTCATTGCCTCGCGGAAGCGTTCCGTGGCCTCCCCGCTGGTCACGATGACCTGCCATGGCTGCGTATTGCACCACGATGCCGATCGTTGCGCGATGGTGAGTAGGCGATCGATCGTTTCTTCGGGAACCGGACGGTCCTGGTAGGCGCGGCAACTCCATCGGGTGGCCAGAAGATGCTCCAGGACGGTGGCCTCGTCCGTCGGGGCGGTGGTGATATCGGCTGACGCGGTCATGTTCGCAAAATAGCACATAATGTATAAAATTGATTCGACTCGATGCCGGGTTCTCGGTCATCGAGAAGTCACGGGTGGGACGGGCCGCGACGTGGTAGAGGAATCATTGAGGCAACTCGGAAGCTGGAGTGGCGATGCCGAGACCTCCCGGGCCACTGGGGATTCCAGAGGCCCGGGAGGACCGCATCGGGCTGGTCAGTTCCCTTCGCAGTGAGCCCCCAGGTTCTCCCGGAAAAACGGGGTAGCTTCCGCCACGGCGTGGTCGACGTACTTCGGCACGTCGTAGAAGTCCATGTGGGCGCCCCCCTCGACGACCACCAGCTTCTTTGGGCTGCGGACCCGGCCGTGCAGTTCGGTGGACATCCACAGTGAACCGGCTTCGCTGCCCGCGACGATCAGCAGCGGTGCGGTGAACAGGTCCTCGACCAGATGGAACGCGTCGAACGTGAAGATCCGCGAGATACTCTTGGCGAACAGCTGCTTGTTCTTCGCGTTCGGGTGCTGCGCCCGCGGCGTGAGGTAGTAGTCGTGCGCCTCGACCAGGTCGCGCGGGGTGTTTTCGTCCGGCTGCTCCGGAACGTACGGGATGTACGCAGGGTCCGCCCCTTGGGCCTCGGCGGTCCTTCGAGTGGCGAAACCTCGCGATGGGTGCTGCGCGCTTCCCGGACCATCATGGATCCCTCCTCGGCGCAGAATCCTATCCGGCGGGGTCGAGCGGGACGGCCGTTTCGGCGGCGGTGGGGCCAACGCTGTCGGTCCCCTATACCGAGACGCGAGTCCCAGTCACGCAAGCGGGTACCGCCATGACTATGCGCGTGGCCTTGAACATGCTGAATGGTACGACGTTCTTGCGGTTACCGAAGCGTAGCAAGCGCAGTGGTCATGGTGACCGCGACGAGGAGCAGTATGTAACTGATTGCGTGCACACGGTCGGGCAGACGGGGTGGGCGCCGCCTGAGCGTGACGATCACCGGGAGTGTGCCGAGGAGGAGCGCCAGGGCCGCGGCCAGGTCGACGGAGCCGACCAGGGCGGCCCCGGCAGGCGATCCGGGACCGTGGCCGATGAGAAAGATCAGGGCCGCCGGCAGGCTGATGGCGAGGGTCAGTGGGTTTGCGAGTGCGGTGGCGACACCCATCCCCAGTCCGGAGCGGCGCAGGAGAGGCACCGTCATGACACTGCCGCCGACGCCGAGAAATGCTGCGCTCGCGCCGATCGGTAACCCGAGCGAGGTCGGTATGGCGAACCGTCGCCGAGAGTCGGTGTTGTGCTGCGCCGTCGGTCGGAAGAAGCCCGGTCGTACCAGGACATCAACGATCGTCCCGACGAGATAGGTGACGAATCCCCACTGGATGATTGCGCCGGGTACGAGCCGGGCAAGCAACGCACCTACCACGCCTCCGAGACCGAGAAGTGCAAGCAGGCGACGAGAGTCACGCAAGTGACGCAGCACCGCGCCGGAGGTTGCGGACGTGGCGACGGCGGCATTCACCACCATCACCGCTGCGGATGTTGCGACTGCGACCCGGGCGGCCGAGTCGCCGAGCCCTGCTTCTGCCCACAGGACGACCGGGACGGTCACGAACCCGCCGCCGAAACCGAACAGGACGGTGGTCAACCCGGTCACGAGGCCGATGAGAACGAGAACGAACATATCCACTCGGTCCAGTTCACCGTATCGGTGTAGCGGCGACAATCGAATATCAGTCGATTTCTTTCGAGAATCAGCCGGTAGGTTGGGTGTCGTGAGAAATGTCCCGCTCGGCGACGTCGACCGTATCGAGCGGGACGTGCTCCCGATCGCGACCGACTATCCGGCCGGCGTCGTGCTGGACTGGCACGAACACCGTCGTGCGCAATTCCTGTACGGAGCTACAGGAACAATGGTTGTCGAGACAGACAACGGCACCTGGACGGTCCCCACCGCGCAGGGTGTCATGATTCCTCCCGCCACAGGGCATCGGGTGCGGATGCTCGGCGTGAGTACAAGCAGTCTCTACATCGAACCAGCTGCGGTGCCGTGGTGGCCCACGGTGTGCGTCGTGGTCGAAGTGTCATCGCTGCTCCGCGAATTGCTGCTCGTCGCCGCCGATCTACCCGCCGAGTACGACCGCGACGGTCGGGAGGGTGCCATCGCGGCACTGCTGCTGTTCGAGCTGGCAACTCTCAGGTCGCTGCCCCTGCACCTGACGCTGCCCACGTCGGCCGACCTGGTCGCGTTGTGCCGTTCCTATCTCGGCAAGCCGGAGGTCGGCGTGACGAATGCCGAGTGGGCAGGCCGAGTGGCGATGAGCGAACGCGCCTTCACCCGGCGATTCCTAGGCGAGGTGGGGATCAGTCCGGCGGCTTGGCGCCTACGGGCCCGGTTGCTGGCCGCCATCCCGATGCTGCGCTCGCAGGCGGTGACTCGGGTCGCCTCGACCCTCGGTTACGCATCTCCGGCAGCTTTCTCCTTCGCCTTCAGCCGCGAGTTCGGAATGCCGCCGTCCGTGTCGGGTCGCCGCGAAGACGGTTCCGCGAACCGCTGAGTGGCGGGGCCCCGGCGGAGAAAGCAGCCGACCGGCGACGATGGTTGTCACATACTGTCGAAGATGCGTTGTTCCGGTACGCCGGCGTTCTGTGCTGCGGTAACGGCGTCGAGGAGGTCGTCGGTGAGCTGCTCGAAGGTGGCCGATCGGACCCGTTCGGGTGGTCGGTCGCTCGGGTGGGTGGTCAGAAAGCTGTCCAGCATGGCGCAGGTGTCGCGTACGTGTTCGAGCGCCCGGCGCTGGTCGTTGTTCATCGACGGTCCGGGGTTGGCGTCTCGTGCGGCGCCCTGGGCGAGCGAGCGTGGTCGACCGCCCTCAGCAGGTCGTGCGTGAGTCGCTTGTAGGTGGTGAGCCATCGGTGGTCGACGGGTTCGTCGCGCAGATACGCCGTCAGGGCGGTGGTGTTGTCGCCGGTATCCAACCATCGGCGTAGGTCGGTGGTGCGATCCTGGACGTGCTGTAACAAAGTGTGTGGCGAAACGGGCATCGAGTCTCCTCCGGTGTGGACTTCCCTTCGGCGAGAATGAATTTGGCGTTGCTGTGTGTTTTCCGAGGTCATTGTTACCCATACCGGTGCCCCGTGCCAGGTGTTCGCCGGTCTACACCCTTGGCAGGTCACTGCGGAGACCCACCTGAATGCCTGTGATCGCCGGTGCGGGGTTCCGTGCGTAGGTCGTGCCTGCGCCCGGCTGCCGACATCGGAAAACCCGGTCAACCCGGTACCGCCGCGGGGGTCCCGGGCGGACAATCGAGGGGTACATCACGGCCATGACCGAGAAGGAGTGGAGCGGTGAACCGAACCGAGCTGCCACAGACACTGCGGCGATCGTCGAAGGAGGTGCAGGCGGCCTTCGCGACGGCCCATGAGATGGCCGTTCGGCGGTACGGCGAGGGCGAGGAGGCCCAGCGAGCGGCGTACGGGGAGCTCAAACAGAGTTACGAGCTCGTCACCGATCACTGGGTGCCCAAGCAGGACTGATTCTGTCGGTGCCGCACTGGTCGCCATCGCGGTCAGCAAAGGAATGAGTGCGACACGAGTCGACAACGTCGACCGGAAATGCCGCCTGTTCCCGCGCCGGGCTAGGACAATTCCCAGGATGAGCACTCCCGACGACTGGAACGCGAACATCATTGCCGAATTCCGGGCACACCAGGGCCGAGTGGGTGGCCCATTCGAGGGCGCCCCGGTGGTGCTGGTTCACCACCGGGGCCGTAAGACTGGGCGCGATCGCGTGAGCCCGATGATGTATCTACCCGATGAGCAAGGTCCGGACACTATCTACGTCTTCGCTTCCAAGGCCGGTGCCCCGACCAATCCCGACTGGTACTACAACCTCGTCACCGCAGGCAAGGCAGAGGTCGAACGGGGCACCGAGCAGTTCCCGGTGACTGTCGTCGAGGTGACCGGTGACGAACGGGATCGGATCTTCGCCGAGCAGGCGCGCCGGTATCCCGGCTTTGCGGAGTACGCGGAGAAGACCGCGGGCATCCGGACGATCCCTGTGCTGGCGCTGCGCCGCGGGTGACCTCCATCAGATCGGGGCACGTTGCTGTCGAGCGTGGTCAGTCGGGGCGTGATTCGTCGAGCAGTCGTTCGAGGTAGTTCAGGTCCTGGCGGAGCATGGCGATCGCTCGCGCCGGACCTTCCGGGGTCGCCGACTGCGGGTCCTGGTGGACCAGCGAGCGTACTGCCATGTCCGCAAGTTGCGTAGCGATGACTCGGTCGTCGACTGCGTTTCCCGGCTGATGCCACCAGGCGATCCAGTTGAGCATGCCGATGACGGCCAAGGCCGCGGTTCGCGGGTCGACCGGTCGCATCTCGCCGGTGCGGATACCGTCTTCGACGACCTGGATGAATTCCTTCAGCACGTGTCGACGGCTCTGCTCGTAGTTGCGCGAGATGTCTTCGGGTAGTTCGGCTTCCGAACGGACGATCAACTGGAATCGATCTGGGGCCTGCGCCTGATGCAGTGCGATGGCGGTGGCCATCTCGCGGAGCTTTTCCGTCGGACCCAGATCGGTGCGCTCGTTGATGGTATGCAGCAATGCGGCCGGTGTCTCAGTGCTCTCGCTGACCAGGCGGGAGAGGAGCTCGTCCTTGTTGGCCACGTAGTGATAGAGCGCCGGCCGTGTCAGGCCGGTTGCGTCGGCGATGTCCTGCAGTGTGGTGCTCGCGAATCCTCGTTCGGCAAACAGTCGAGTGGCTTGCTCGATGATCTGCTTTTCCACCAGCTCACGGCGAGGGTTGCTGCGGATGCCCGCGCTTTCGGTCGCAGCCTGATCGGTGGAACGGGATTTGCCCCGGCCTCGGGGTCGGCGCTCGTTCGCGGCCTCCTCGCTTGTCATGTCCGAAGGATAACCGGCGCCGGTCACCGGTCGCGTACTCATGTCGAGACCCGCAACCCGGAAAGCGCCGGATCAGCGTCCGACGTCGCCGGATCACGGAAGAACGCGAGGTGCATCCGTACGCTGGCCAAACCTGCTGCGACATCTGCGCGGCAGGAAGTGGGGGCCTCGACGACGACGACTGCGTCCGTGTGGTGACCGAGACGTTCGGCGAAATCGAGCCTGCTGAGCAGCGATGAGCGGGTGGATGGGCCGGTGAGCCAGAGAGTTCGCGCGGTTGGTGCAGTCTCGACGAGTGCGGTGGCCTCCGGGCCCCACGCGGAGTCGAAGTCGATGTCGAGCACTGTGGTGGTGGTGGCATCGCGCAGGTCCGCCGGTGCGATCCGATGCTCGAATCGGCAGTCACCGTGGTCGAGGGGTTGCCCGATTGTCCAGTCCGTGATGTCCGTGTCGGGGATCGCGTCGGCAGGCACGTCCGCGTAGCTCGCCAGGCCCTTCCGCACGAGCGTGGGCGCGGTGTCGTGGAATCGGTTGAGGCTGACCTTTCCGGCGCGGGTCATGTAGGCGATGAGCAGCTGTTCGACCGGAAGTGCCATCCTCTGGGGGAAGGACTCCCACCAGAGTTCGCTGCGGTGCGCGATGCGCTGGAGGTATTCGACGGCGGGGCGGCGAGCCCGTTCGTAGTCCGCGAGCGCGTCGTCGATGTTCGGGGAGGCGGTGAGGGCGTGGTCGAGTGCGATGGCGTCTTCCATGGCGAGCTTGGTGCCTGAGCCGATGGAGTAGTGCGCGGTGTGGGCGGCGTCGCCGAGGAGTACGACGTTGCCGCTGTGCCAGTGCTCGCACGAAATGGTGCGAAAGCGCGTCCACCGGGTGCGGTTTCCGATCAGCCGGTGGTGTTGGAGGGTGTCGGCGAACGCGTCCTGCAGGTACTCGAGGGCGAACCCGTCGCTGTCGGTGGGGGCGGTCCGGTCGGTGGAGACATCGAATCCTGCCCGCCGCCATGTTTCCTCGTCGGTTTCGATGAGGAAGGTGCTGCGGTCCGCGGCGTACGGGTAGGCGTGCGCGACGAAGGTGCCGTGCTCGGTGGTGACCGGAACGAAGATGGCGCTGGGGAGCGCGAAGTCGGTTCCACACCACAGGTAGAGGCCGGCGCCGGTGTCAATGCGGGGCCCGAAGGTATCGGACATCTGCGTGCGGGTTGCGCTGTTGATGCCGTCGGCGGCGATGATCAGGTCCGCATCGAGCTCTGGTGCTTCACGCCGTTCGCCGAAATGTATATGCACCCCGGCGTTCTGGGCTTGTTGCTGGAGGACCGCGAGCAAGGTGGTGCGTGCGATAGCGAGGAGATCACCGTGTGCCAGCCGGGCGATCTGATCGCCGACCTGCATCGACATTTCGTGGGCGTGCGCGGCCGCCACAATGGCTTCGAGCGATGCCGGGTCGGCTTCCCGCAGGTTCCGCTGGGTGCGAGACGCCAGGCCGACGCCGAAACCGAATGTCTGATCCGGGGGGCTCTGTTCGTAGACGGTCACCTCGGCATTCGGATGGCTGCGTTTGATCAGCCTTGCGGCATAGAGGCCGCCCGGTCCACCGCCCAGTACTGCTACTCGCTCGAGATTCATGACGAACTCCACTCTCTGTGACGTATTTGTCAATTATTCTACGTATACGTCGAAAGGTCAACTTGGTTGTCTCCGTGAGGGGACAGGGAATCGGCCGCCGCGTTCACGGACTTCGGGGCATGCCCGGTCAGGCATGCCCCGAAGGTGTTGAGGTGCGGTGGAACTACCGATCTATGCACCCACGCGACGTGAGTCGGCCTCGTCGGCCACCTTCGCTGCGATCTCGGCGCGCAGTCGCTTCTTGTCGATCTTGTTCACGTTCGTGTGTGGCAAGGTCGTCACCCACTCGAGCCGTTCGGGCCACTTGAATTTGGCGACCCCGAGCTGCGCCAAGTGCTCCTGAATGTCGTGTAGCGGCAAAGCTTCTCCGTCAATCGACACCAGATATGCGCAGGTCTTCTCTCCCAGCCTGGGGTCGGGCATGGCGACCACCGCCGCGTGTGCGATATCGGGATGCTCGAGCAGAAGCAGTTCGACTTCTTCGGCGTTGATCTTCTCACCACCCCGGTTGATGAGATCCTTGATCCGACCCTCGATCGACAGATAACGTGCACCGTCGATCACCGTGATCGCGCCGAGGTCCCCGGTGCGGTAGAAACCGTCGGAGGTGAAGGCGTCCCGGTTGTGGTCCGGGGCGTCGAAATAACCGGGGAGCGTGTAGGGGCCTCGGCAGCACAGTTCTCCGACCGCCCCGTCGCCGAGTTCGTTCTCAGTGCCGGGTTCGAGGATGCGTATCTCGTCGTCGGACGAGATAGCCGTACCCACTGTTGTCAGTCGGGCTTCTGCGGGGGCGTCGAGTGGGGTCACCGTGAACAAGCCCTCGGCCATGCCGAACAACTGCCCGGCCCAGCGTCCGGTTCCGTCGTCGACGCGCTCGAACAGCTCGTGCGGAACCTTGGCGCCGGAGAGGATGACGCGTTCGAGCCAGGCTCCAGCCTGGTCGAAGTCCGGACTCAGCACGGCCTGGTAGTGGCCGTGCCCGATGAGGACCTCGGTTGCTTTCGTCCGCGCCATGAGCTGGAAGGCGGTCGGAGCATCAGCGGTGGCCAGGACCAGGCAGGCGCCGACCGAGTGCGCGGCGTGGAGCCCGCACGAGATGCCGGCGTTGTGGATGATCGGGATCAGATGTGCGACCCGGCTGTTCTCGTCCCATCCGAGTCGCTGTGCATACAGCAGCGCGTTGTTCCAGTATTCGGCGTGGATGCGTGGGATGACCTTGGGAACTCCGGTGGTGCCACCGGAGAGCTGGAACGCAACCACGTCGCAGGCGTCGGTGTGTGTTGCGACCTGCTCGACGATGCCGTGCGCTGTGTGGGGATCGATCTCGAGACCGAGATCTTCAAGGCGAGTCACGTCGTCCCGGTCGCTGGTCTCCGCATCGCCGACGGTGATGATGTGCCGCATGGTGGGATGGCCGTCGGCGTGTTCGCGGGCGAACTCGACGAGATCGAAGGTGGGCAGATTCGCCTCGACGAGGTGCGCGACGGCGCCGACCTTGCGACTGATGTGTCCGATCTCGTGCATGCGGTGCGCGGCCAGCGTCGCCACCGGGACCAGCCCGGCCTTGATGCAGCCGTACCACGCGAGGACTGTCTCCAGACGGTTGGTGAGCTGGAAGATGACGGGATCGAGTCGCTGGAGGCCGAGCCGGATCAGCCCGGCCGCGATCTGGTCCGTGCGACGATCGAGTTCTGCGAAGCTCATCTGCCCTTCGGCGGTGATCACGGCCGGTCGGTCCGGGAACCGGGTGGCGACCTGGTGTAGCCGCCGCCCGGTGGGATCGGTGCTCCACTCACCGCTGTCGCGGTAGCGGCGGGCGCGATCCTCGGGGAACGGAACGAGGCGCCCACCCCAGTCCGAGAATGTCACCTTTGTCCTCCTCTTCTGGTACAGATCGCAATTGTCCGGCACATCACCGCTCCGCCACCGCGGGCAGAAGCCGCGCCAGGTCGAGGGCGTGGTCGGGGTGATCAGCCGGCACGATGCCCGAGTAGATGGCGGTCCAGCAGCCGGGGCAGCACAGCTGCCGGAAAACCACCGGGGTGTCGACATACTCGGCGGGGTCGGAGGTCACCTGTGGGCCGGCGGTCGACGACGGGCCCTCGAACCGGGCGAGATCGAGCGTGGTGTTGTTCTTGTCGTCGCCGAGGAGACGTCCACACTGGGCGCAGGCGATCGCGCGGGTGTCTCCGACCGTGACCTCCGCCAGGTTGTCGTCGAGCCTGCGAGCTCCGGCCAGGTCGAGCACGGGCGCATCGGACCGAGTGGTCCCGGAGCGGTCTCGGCGCTCAGACCGCATCTCGTCCCGCCGATCCGAAGTCCGGATATCATCGGCGTCTCCGTCGGAGAGGATGACGCCGTAGACGGTCTCGGCACCGTGTTCGGTGACCTTGCCTTCGCGGAAGTCGGCTGCCACGGCGGCCGGGTCGCGCAGCAGCGGATCGCCGTAGCCGCCGCCGCCCTGCCAGTGCATGTACAGAACCTCACCGGGTGCCACGTAGCTCTCCGCGTAGCAGGCGCCCAACTCGCGGCCACCGCCGAGATCGTCCAGCGCGTCGGGGATACGGCCGGCTGCGAACTGTTCGACGATGTCGGTGCCGCGGGCGAGGACCTCGACGCCGGTGTTGCCCGGGTATCCGCCCGCGAGACCGTTGTTCTGGGCGACGGCCTTGCCCGCCGACGCCAGCACCAGGCCCATCGGCAGGCTGGTGCCGTATGGGGTGATGGCGATGGAGGCACTGACACCGCCGCGCTGGCGTCCGGGTCCGCCGGAGTCGGGTTCCTCGCGGCGCCACAGGGTGAGCAGAGGGTAGAGGAATTCGGTCATCTCGGTGTCCGGGATGCGGCCCATCGGGATGCAGAAGAGGCCACCGGTGTCCATGCCATCGGCGGTGGGGCGTGCCCCGTAGCCGCCGGCCATCGGCTCCATCATGATGTTGAGGAACGGCACCGACTGTTCGGGTCGCTCGTCGAGTCCGGCGATCACCGCGGTATCCCACGTGCCGCAGCACGCGGCCTGCACGCTCTTGCCGAGATCGACCGACCGGTCGAGCATCTGCGACAGGCATTCGGCGATCAGGGTGCCAGTGAGCCACGCCGGTCCGATCGGGCCACGGCTCACCGCCGCCGGGAACGTCGCGTTGTTGATGGTGCCCTCCTCGGCGACCAGATCGAAGCAGCGCATCAATCCGCCTGCGGACCAGGGGATGTCGCCGGCGAGGATCGGCAGGATCGCGAGCATCACACCGCCTCGCATGCCGGCGTACGTGCAGTTGATGACGCCGGTCTGCGGGTCGGTGCCGGTGAAGTCGAAGGTGAGGTGATCGGCGGTCTTGGTCATGGCCACGGTGATCTTGTGGATTCCGCGGTCGCCGACTTGCGACTGGTCCTGGTAGCCGGTGGCCTTCCAGGTGCCGTCCGGCAGTGATGCGAGCTTGCCGCGCAGGCGCCCTTCGGCGTCGGCCATCATCCGCTTCATCACGGCCTTGACGGTGTCGGCACCGTACTGCTCGATCACCGCGAGCAGTCGGTTGCGGCCCACGGTGTTGGCGCCGATCTTCGCGCGCAGATCGAGTCCGACGAGCATCGGCACGCGCGAGCGCCGCACCCAGGCGTCGGCGACGTCGCGCTGGAGTTCGTAGTCGCGGACGACCTTGATCGGTGGGGTGGGCAGGGACTCGGAGAACACGTCCTGGGCGGAGGGGTCGAACGAGCCGAGCCCGGATCCGCCCAGGTCGGGTTCGTGACAGATGGCGCTGGTCCACCCGAACAGCTCGCCCTCGTGGAAGATTGGCTGGTAGACCATCACGTCGCTCTGGTGCAGTCCACCGCCGACCCAGGGGTCGTTGCACAGGAACATGTCGCCCTCGGTGATACCCGGGTTGGTCGAGCGGTGCTGGAGGGTCCAGTAGATGGCGAGGTCGACGGCACCGACGAGCATGGTGTTGTACAGGCCGACCTGCACTTCCTGGCCGATTTCGTCACTGATGGCGAAGTCGAAGTCGTTGGCGTCGGTGACGATGGGGGAACCGGACATCCGCTTGAGTGCCTCACCCATCTCGTCGGTGACCGACCACAGCCGGTGCCGGATGACCTCGTAGGTCAACGGGTCGAGGTCGTCGATCTGCTCTTGGGTGACGGTATGGACTTCCAGTGCCGGGGGAAGTGATCGCGAGAGGGCGTCGGGGTCGATCGGTCGGCTCGAGAAGACTTCGGAGCCGGGAATCTGTGCGGTCATGAGTGGTGCTCCTACTGGGCGACGATGGTGAGATTGCCGAGGCGGTCGACGGTGCCGGTGGTGCCGTGGGGGACGACGACGGTGGTCGTGGGGACCTCGACGATGGCCGGGCCGGGCAGGACGTGTCCGGCGAGTAGCTTGCTGTAGTCGTAGACGTCGGTGTCGACGTAGCCGAGCTTGCCGTCGAGGCAGACCTTGCGGGTGCTGATCCTCGCGGCGGAGGCATCAGCGGAGTCCGCGGACTTCAGTTCCGGCAGGGTGGGGGAGAACGGCAGGATGCCGGTGGCGCGCACCCGGTAGGTGATCGCTTGGATGCCGGCCTCCCGGAATCCGCTGTCCTCTCCATAGAGTTCGGCGTACCGCTGCTCGAACAGATCCGACGCCCGCGCGATCTCCTCTGCGTCGAGGTTTCCGGCCGGAATCGGGGTGGCGACCTCGGCGAGCTGCATGCTGTAGCGCATGTCGATCTCACGCTCGATCTCGACGCGCGTGAAGGTCAAACCCTGCCGGTTCAGTTGTTCGAGCACCTGGTTCTCCAACTGGGTGAAGTTTCGATCGGCGCGGGTGGGATCGAGGGGCATGGCCGCCGGGTCGGACAATTCGGCGGCGAGGACGATGTTGGACGAGGCGAGACCGTATGCCGAGAACGCGGAGGCGACCTGGCCGAGCGGGACGATGACCTCACGGACGCCGACCTCGGCGGCGTAGGCCGCGCAGTGGGCGGGGCCGGACCCGCCGAAGGCGTAGAGGACGAAGTCACGCGGGTCATGTCCGGCCTCGACGACGGTCTTGCGCAACAGGTCGCCGGTCTGGGCGTTCTGGACTGCGTAGATGGCTGCGGCAGCGTCCTCGATCGACAGTCCGAGGGGTTCGGCGATTCGGGCGCGGATCGCCTCCCGCGCGAGGTTCTTGTCGAGCGGCTTGCGGCCGCCGAGCAGGCCCCGTTCGGGCAGGATCCCGAGCACCAGGTTGGCGTCGGCGTTGGTGGGTTCGGTGCCGCCCTGGCCGTAGCAGGCGGGCCCGGGGACGGCCTGGGCGCTGTGGGGGCCGATTTGCAGGTTGCCGCCGGCGTCGATCCAGGCGATGGCGCCGCCCCCGGATCCGATGGCGTGTACCTCGAGGGTGGGCACGTTGATCGGATGGTGGTTGATGATCGTGCTGGAGGAGCGGACGGGATCGCCGTCGACGACGAGGCCGACGAGGAAGGTGGTGCCGCCGACGTCGGTCGCGATGATATTGCGATGGCCGAGTTGCCCGCCGAGGGATACCGCCCCGACCACGCCACCGGTCAGCACCGATCCGACGGTGCTGATCGCGTTCTTCGGTGCCTCCGCGGCGGCGACCGCTCCGCCGTTGCTTTGCATCACCAGCAGCGGTCCGGCGAGGTTTCGCTCGCGCAGCTTCGATTCCAGTTCGCCGAGGTAGTCCCGGAGCCCGGGGCCGATCTGGGTGCTCATGATGGTGGTCGCGTTGCGGGCGAACTCGCGGATCCGGGGGCTCACCTCGCTCGACAGGGAGACGAACATCGTCGGGTCGATCTCGTGGACGAGTTCGCGAATGCGCTGTTCGTGCGCGGGATTGCGGAACGACCACAACAGTGAGACCGCGATCCCCGACACTCCCTCGGCGAGGAGCACACGGATGGACTCTCGGGCAGACTCCTCGTCGAGGGCGACGACGACATTGCCGTCACGGTCGAGTCGTTCGGTCACCTCGAGGGCGTGCTTCTTCGGGATGAGACCGTGAGATTTGCTCTGCCCCATGACATTTTGCAGCTGCTCCGGTGAGCTTCCCAGATACCGGCCCTCCACGTTCATGATGTAGATCGAGTCGCGGTGCCCCTTTGTGGTGAGGAAGCCGACTGGGGGCACGTTGCCCATGACGAGGGCATTGAGTGACGAGGTGGTGCCGTGCGCGATGTGGTGCGTGTCGGCCAGCATCTCCTCGACGGGGCGTCCCAGTTGTTCGGCGAGTGCCTCGAGAACATCGATGACGCCGCGGGAGTAGTCGGGCGGGGTCGAGGGAGCCTTGGCGGCGAGAACAGTGCCGGCACTGTCGTCCAATACCGCGTCTGTGAACGTGCCACCGACGTCCACTCCGATTACATATGCCATTGCCGCTGTGCTCCTTCGTCCTGGGGGAATGCGACGGGGGGTGAGGTCATCCTCGAACACTCCTTACGTCAATGTCGAGTATTCGACGTGTCTGGTGACATGTCAAGTGTCGAATGTGAGTAGCGACACGAAAGTGAGTGGACTGACCAGTCGGTTCAGGTGTGCGGTGGGGCGATCTTCGGGCGGAGTGCAGACCGGTTGCGGGTGTCCTGTGTCGTCGACGAAGACGGTGGCGTGCAACCGGAGGACCGGACCTCGTCGCGGAATGTGCGCGGACCAGGGGCCGCCGCCCACCCATCCCATGCGAATGCCCGCTCATGTGGTCATCGGATCATCCTTCCTCGCGCGCGTTCATGCTGGCGGCCGACGGTGTGTGCACGTTGTTCTGGCATCGAGATCGCGTCCGCCGTCCGGCGGGGCTTGACGAATCATCATTAGCGTCGAATACTCGTCGTGAACGTAAATCTACGTCAGTCGGGGTGGTGTTCTCGCAACCACCGCCCGGGCATTCCAGATCAGAAGGGCTACCTCATGGGCATTCACCGCATCGGGCTCGTCGTGCCGAGTTCGAATGTGACGGTCGAGACGGAAATGCCGACACTGCTCAACCGGCATGCGGACGAACAGTTCTCGTTCCACTCGAGCCGGATGCGGATGCAGGCCGTGTCGCCGGAACAGTTGCGGGCGATGAACGCTCAACGGGAGCGGTGCATCCTCGAGCTCGGTGACGCGGGCGTCGACGCCATCCTCTATGCGTGCCTGGTCGCCCTGATGTCAGTGGGTCCCGGGGAGCACCAGCGCGTGGAAGGCCTGGTCGCCGAGCAACTGGCGGCCGGCGGTTCCGACGCGGTAGTCCGCTCCAGCGCGGGCGCCCTCGTCGAGGCACTCCACGCGATCGACGCGAAGCGAATCGTCCTGGTCACCCCCTACATGCGTCCCCTCGCCGAGCAGGTCGTCGCCTACATCGAGGCCGAAGGAATTCAGGTATCGGATTGGCGCGCCCTCGAGGTCGCCGACAACGCCGAGGTCGGCTGCATCCCCGGTGACCGGGTCATGGACGCCGCTCGATCACTCGACCGCGCCGGAGTCGACGCGCTGGTGATCTCCGCGTGCGTCCAGATGCCCTCGCTCGACCTCGTCCAGGCCGCCGAAGACGAGTTCGAACTGCCGGTGCTCTCGGCCGCCACCGCCGGCGTCTACAGCCTGCTGCGAGCCCTCGGCCTTCCGGTCGACATCCCGGGAGCCGGTGGTCTCCTGCGTGCCGATGCTCCGGCCGCTGCCCTTCGGTAGCCCTGAATCCATTGGAGTTCAACATGTCCGAACAGAAACACACGGTCAAAGGCGTCGACCACGTCGCCTACCCCACATTCGACCCCGCCGCGACCGTCAAGTTCTACCGCGACGTTCTCGGGTTCCCCGTCGTGCACTCGATCTGCGCGGCCGGCTGGGGCCCGGAAAAGCACCCCGACTTCATCCACTTCTTCTTCGACATCGGCAACGACGACCGGCTCGCCTTCTTCTACTACTTCGGCCTCGAACCGTTCGACGGAGGCCCGCAGGGCGACTCGTACTCTCGCTTCACCGAGGACGTACCCATCTTCTTCATCCGCTCCCGCCACCTGGCCATCCACGTCGACAGTGAAGACGACCTGATGGAATACCGGCGGCGCCTCGATGGCAGCGAATGGCCCGTCGAGATGCAGATCCAGCACGAGACGATCGAGTCGATCTACACCCACGACCCCAACGGCTACATGATCGAAATCACCCGGGCGCTGCGCCCGGTCACCCCACAGGAGGACCTCGACGCCAACATCACCATCGACGCCCTCGTCGACGTCGTGTCCGGCCCCGAACCGAGCATGGCCGCACTACTCACCCGCAAGGCAGAGCTGATCGTCGAGCGCGCCGAGGCCTGGCAGCAGAAGCAGGACGAGAAAGAAATGGTGAGCAACCGATGACCACGCTGTTCGTCCTCGATGTCCCCGAGAACACTCCGATCGCCGCAGTCGCGGGACAAGACCCGGCCGTGATGATCGATCGCGTCGGACCGTACTACCGAATCGTCTCCGACGCCCCCATCGTGATCGACCGACGGGCGACCAAAGCCCGCCACGCGGTGTGGTACAGCAGCGTCGCCGGACTGCACCGGTCCCGAATAACCCAGTGGGACAAGGACGCCATGCGAATCGAGCCGCGATGACCGAACAAACTCAGCGGCTCGGCGCGGGACGGTACATCGACGCCGCCCGAGCCCCCGACACAACCGTCACTTCGGTGCACGAACTCACCACCGCGGACGGAGCGAAGATCTCCGGGGTCCTGCGCGTGGTCCCCGGAGCCCGCACCGTCGTCGCACTGATGCACCCGCGCCAGGACCTGGCCCACCACGTGCTGGTGCCCGAACTACTCGCCCGCGGGTTCGGGGTGTGGACGCAGGGCACCCGATCGGTCAACAACGACATCTCCCTGGTGCACGAGCAGGCCCTGCTCGATGCTGCGGCCGGGCAAGTGTTCCTGCGGGAGAGGGGTTTCG
Source organism: Rhodococcus sp. IEGM 1351 (assembly GCF_030056875.1). Classification (NCBI taxonomy): domain Bacteria; kingdom Bacillati; phylum Actinomycetota; class Actinomycetes; order Mycobacteriales; family Nocardiaceae; genus Rhodococcus; species Rhodococcus sp. IEGM 1351. The sequence goes on from NZ_JASHKU010000015.1 coordinate 149,559, forward strand.
ACCACGTCGTCACCCTGGGGCATTCCGGAGGCGGCACGCTGTTCGCGTTCTACCACCAGCAGGCCGGACTACCGGCGGGGGAGCGGCTGACCCGCACCCCCGCCGGCCGGCCCATCGACCTGGCGGGCGCGCAGATGCCGCTGCCCGATGCAGCAGTATTCATGGCGCCGCACCCAGGGCAGGGTGCGCTGTTGCAGCGGTTGATCGACCCCTCGGTCGTCGACGAGGCCGACCCCCTGTCCGTTGATCCGCGGTTGAACCCGTTCGATCCCGCCAACGGATTCGCCGAACCGCCGCACAGCTCCTCGTACTCGCCCGAGTTCATCACCCGCTACCGGGCGGCGCAGCGTGAGCGCATTGCCCGCATCGACGCACTCGCCCGGCGACGCGTCGACGAAGCCGCCGACGCGCGTCGCCGCTACAAGAGCACTTCCGACCCGGCGGATCACCGCGCCGCGCTCGCACCCCGCGTCCTCACCGTGTACCGCACCGACGCGGATTTGCGGTTCACCGACCTGTCCCTGAGCCCGAACGAGCGGCCCTACGGGTCACTGTTCGGCCGAAGGCCGGACCTGACCAACTACGGACTCGTCGGCTTCGGACGCTTCGTCACCCCGGACGCCTGGCTGTCCACCTGGTCGGGACTGAGCAGCAACGCCGACTTCCTCCGCTGCGCCCCTGCTCTCACCGCGCCGTCCCTGTTCGTCGAACTCACTGGCGACCAGGCCTGTTTCCCTGAGGACGCCACATCCATGGTCGATGCCCTCGGATCGGCGGACAAGACCCACGTCCGCGTCGCCGGCACCCACTTCGGCGGCCCGATCCACGACGGCGCCCCCACCGGCGCCAGCCTGGCCGCCGCCGACATCGGTACCTGGTTGGCGACCCGGTTCGCCTAGACATTCCCCAGCCCCCCCGGTGGCCCCGCCTGGCCCACATTCAGCGGCGCAGGCGGGGCCACTCCCTCTCCGAGCGGAGACAACAATGTCTGTTCGTATCCCTCCCTCAGCGCCCGTCGTCGGGCTCTGCCTCATGGCACTGGTCCTCGAGGGCTATGACCTTCTGATGTTCGGAACTGTGGTTCCGTCACTGCTGAGTTACGCCCCCTGGAATCTGGACGCAACCGACGTGGGAATGCTCGGCTCACTCGTCGGCGTCGGCATGCTGGTCGGCGCTCTGCTCGCCGCAGCCGTCGCCGACCGATGGGGCCGCCGCCGCACACTTCTCGCCGCCGTCGTTGTGTTCTCCGCCGCGATGGGCGTGTGTGCGATCGCGCCCACCCCCGCGGTCTTCGGAATCGGGCGGGTTGTCGTGGGTCTCGGTGCCGGCGTCCTCATGCCCACCGCGGCAGCGACGTTGATCGAGTTCGCCGCCCCGGGCGCCCGGGCCAGGTCGGTGGCGCTCGGGTTCGTCGGCACCAGCATCGGCGGGATACTTGCCGGGGTGCTCTCGCTGTGGCTCGTGCCCGAGTACGGGTTCCGGGCTATGTTCCTGGCCGGTATGGTGCCTGCAGTCATGTTCCTGCCCGTGATGCTCCGGTACCTCCCGGAATCACCGGCCTATCTCGCCTCCCGGGGCCGGCACGACGCTGCCACAGCGATCGCTCACCGATATCACCTCGGCCTCTCCGCCGACCTCAACTCCATCTCCGGGCCGGACCCCACTGCCACACCCGAACGTGGGCTGCGCGCACTCCTCGGCACCGAGCGCACCCTCGCGACATTGCTGTTCTGGGCGATGACCCTGGTCTGCCTTCTCGTGTTGTTCGGCGTCGCGACCTGGCTTCCCGCGCTCATGAAATCTGCCGGCTACCCGCTGGGAGCGGCCCTGTCCTTCCTGCTCGCCTTGAACGTCGGCGGTGCGGCAGGAGCACTCATCGGTGCCACGCTCGCCGACCGGTACGGCATCAAACCCGTCACAGTCGCCTTCTTCCTCAGCGCCGCACTGTCGCTGCTGGCCATAGCGACCGCCCCACCACTTGCGGTGATCTACCTGCTGGTGATGCTGGCCGGGCTCGGCACCACGGGCACCCAAATCCTGCTCAACACCTACATCGGTACCTATTACCCCGCATCCTGCCGGGCCACCGGACTCGGAATGGCACTGGGAGTCGGGCGGATCGGTGCCATTATCGGCCCCACGTACGGCGGACTCTTCGTTGCACTCGGCGCCGATACCACCTGGCAGCTGTTCGCCTTCGCGCTGCCAGCCGTCGTCGGAGCCGTCGTGACCCTCCTGGTACCGCGCCGCGCCACGGGCGATACGACCACCACCCTCACCCCTGCGGCCGAGCCCGCCGACCGGAAGGCTGTGTCATGACCATCGATTTCGCCGGACAGGTCGCCATCGTCACCGGGGCCGGCGGTGGACTCGGCCGCGCTCACGCCCTCGCCCTCGCGGCCCACGGCGCCCATGTCGTCGTCAACGACATCGGCGGATCCCCCGAGGTCAGCTCCGCCGATGACACTCCGGACACCCCCGCGGGCCGTGTCGTCGCCGAGATCACCGCCCGCGGCGGCTCGGCGATCGCCGACCACGCCGACGTCACCGACTACACGCAGGTCACTGCGATGATCGACCGCGCTCTCTCCGCCTGGGGACGAATCGACATCCTGATCAACAATGCCGGGATCCTGCGCGATGCCAGTTTCCGCAACGCTGGTCTCGACGACTTCCGCACGGTCCTGGACGTCCATGTGATGGGCGCCGTGAACTGCAGCAAGGCCGTGTGGCAACACATGATCACTCAGAACTACGGCCGAATCCTGATGACTACCTCCGCCTCCGGAATCTACGGCAATTTCGGGCAGGCCAACTACGCTGCAGCAAAATCCGCGCTCGTCGGGCTGATGAACGTGCTCGGCATCGAGGGCCGATCCAAGGGCATCCACGTCAATGCTCTGGCACCGCTCGCGACGACCCACATGACCGAATCGATCTTCGACGCCACGGCCGCCGAAATCTTGACCCCGGAGTCGATCACACCCGGCGCACTGTTCCTGGTGTCCACGGACGCGCCGACCAAGACGATCCTCGGCGCAGGCGGTGGAACATTCGCGGTCAGCCGCATGCTCGAATCCCAAGGCGTCTTCCTCCCCGCCGATGCCAGAACCCCCGACGATGTTGCCCGCCACTGGCCGCAGATCAGCGACTCGAGCGTGCAGTCGGGCACCGACAGCACCACCGCCCAGATTCAGCACTTCGTCGACTCCGCCACCCGAGCCGGCACAGTTGCCCGTTGACCCTGCGAGCCCGGCGTCACCAACTGTCACACCAACCATCACCGTGTGACTTCGTCCAGAAATGAGCACCACATGAGGGAAGCCGTCCTCGTCTCGACCGCACGCACGCCGATCGGCAAGGCGTATCGAGGCTCCTACAACAACACCCAGCCCCAGCAGCTCGCCGCACACGCGATCGCCCACGCCGCGCAAAGAGCCGGAATCAACGGCGAGGAGATCGAGGACGTCGTCCTCGGTTGCGCCATGCAGGAGGGCTCGTCCGGAACCAACATCGCCCGCCAGGCCGCGTTGCGCGCCGGGCTCCCCACTTCTGTGCCGGGCATGACCATCGATCGGCAATGCTCCTCCGGGCTGATGGCCATCGCCACTGCCGCCAAGCAGATCGTCGGCGACGGCATGCAGATCGCGATCGGCGGCGGCGTCGAGTCGATCTCCCTGGTCCAGAACGAACACCAGAACCGATACCGCGCCACCGACCCCTGGCTGGTCGAGAACCTCCCGAGCACCTATCTGCCGATGCTGCACACGGCCGAAATCGTGGCCGAACGGTACAAGGTCAGCAGAGACCGTCAGGACGAGTTCGCGCTGCTGTCCCAGCAGCGAACCGCCGCAGCGCAGGCCGCGGGCCGCTTCGACGCCGAAATCGTTCCCCTCGACAGCCTCGAGACCACCGAGGATGGGAACGTACCCGTCCAGCTGGGCAGGGACGAAGGGAACCGTCCCTCCACCACTGCGGCCGGGCTCGCCGCACTGCGCCCGGTCCTTCTCGACGGCGAGGTGACGAACAGGTCGAGCGTGACGGCCGGCAACGCCTCCCAGCTCTCGGATGGTGCCTCGGCATCGGTTCTGATGGAGGCGAAGGAGGCCGAACGCCGCGGTCTCGAACCGCTCGGCGTGTACCGCGGCATGACCGTGGCCGGCTGCGGACCGGACGAGATGGGAATCGGACCGATCTTCGCGATCCCGAAACTACTCGAGCAGCACAACCTCGCTGTCGACGACATCGGTCTGTGGGAACTCAACGAAGCATTCGCCTCCCAAGCCGTCTACTGCCGCGATCATCTCGGCATCGACCCCGACCGATTCAATGTCAACGGCGGCGCAATCTCGATCGGTCATCCGTACGGGATGACCGGCGCCCGCCTGGTCGGCCACGCCCTCATCGAAGGTAAACGCCGAGGCGCTCGGTATGTCCTGATCTCGATGTGCGTCGGGGGCGGGATGGGCGCAGCCGGACTCTTCGAATTCAACTGAAACCCGCCATCCGGCAGGGCTTTTGCCCTACGTGCGGGAAATGAGGCCGACGCCGAGTTCGAATGTCACGCCCGGCGGATCTTGCTCCTGCACCGTCACCCCGAAGCCGGGGTGACGGTGCAGGAGCCTTCTGGCAGCTAGGGCCTGTCAGGTCCACGGGAGGTCGACATAGTGGACGTCGGGCCCGGGGGTGGTCAGCGTGATTTCGGGAACTGCGCACCGCGGCGAGGTGCGCAGAAGAAATCGCACCGCTTCGGCCACGTCCGAGGGCGGCAGCATGGCACTGGGGTCCTTTTCCATCCACGAGGATCCGGGTGTCTCGACCAGTCCCGGGCAGATGGCGGTGACCTGGATGCCGAGACGGCTGAGTTCGCCGTGCGCCGACTGGCTCAGGGCGATCATCGCCGCTTTGGTCATCGAATAGGCGGCCACTCCTGCCCGCGGCAGCTTGCCGAAGATCGAGCTCACGTTGACGATCAACGCCTTACCGTGTTCGGCTCCCGCCACTTGCAGTGTCGGAATGCAGCTCTGCATCAGCAGGTAAGCGGACCGAAGGTTCAGATTCAAATGGAGGTCAAGCTTCGGCGTCGCCAAGTCGGCAATATTTCCGCTCAGGCCCAGGCCGGCATTGTTGATCAGGACATCGGTGCGGCCGTACTGCTGGACGTGCGAGGCCACGGCGGCCTCACAGTCGGCGCTATGGGCCAGATTTCCGGACACCGGCAGGACCTCGACGCCACGCCCGCGCAGGTGGGTCGCAGCCTCGGTGAGCTTGCTCTGGTCTCGCGCGACGATTGTCAGGTTGTAGCCCTCGTCTGCGAGCGCTTCGGCGATCGCCAGCCCGATTCCTGCGGATCCGCCAGTGACGATTGCGGCTCGTTGATTCCCGTTCATCGCATCCTGCTTTCTGCTCGTGTTCGTTGTGGCATGTGGTTGTTCGGGTGGCGTTCTGGTATCGCCCAGATGCCGAAATGCGACCTCGCGATAGTTGTGCGCGGCCGGTGCGGCTCCGCCGGCGAGATTGCACTGGCTGTGTGGGCACCGCGCGTCCGGGCGATGGATCCGAAAGGACGCGATTCCCGGGTGTGGCCCTTGACACAATCGTTTACGTCCTTGTTCAATATCTTACATCAATGTAGATGTACCGACCAAGGATGGCAGGGGCGATGACTCGCACAGAATTCGTAATCAGGGATGTAAGGGTCTTTGACGGAGAGAAGGTTGTCGAGCGCTCGACGGTCCACGTCAGGAGCGGGTTGATCGAGGCGGTCACTGCAGAGTTCGACTCGACTGACGAGATCGAGGTCGTCGACGGGCGGGGCAAGACTCTGCTTCCCGGACTGATCGACAGTCACACTCATGCGCAGCCGCCATCATTGAAAGACGCCCTATTATTCGGCGTGACAACGGAACTCGACATGTTCTCCTGCCCGGAATGGATGGACGGGCAGCGGCGTGACGCCGCGGAACGCAACGACCTCGCCGATGTGCGGTCCGCATCCATCGGCGCCACCGTGTTGGGTGGGCATCCGTCAATGATGATCGGAACTTACTTCGCTGAGCAGTATCCGGTGGTGAAATCCCTCGATGATGCCTCCGCGTTTGTCGCCGCACGTGTGGCGGAGGGCGCGGACTACATCAAACTTCTCATCGATGACGGTACTGCGCTCGGGCACGATGTCCCCACCCTCGGTGAGGACGTGGCGCGGGCCATCGCAAACGCGGCACATGACCACGGGAAGATGGCGGTTGGGCACGTCACTTCACTGGCCGGTGCGGAGCAGGCTCTTCGCGCCGGTGTCGATGGACTTGTGCACATGTTCTTCGATCGCCCGCCCACAGACGAGATCATTGCGAAGGCGCTCGATGCTGGAGTCTTCATCACGCCGACACTCAGCACGGTTGGTTCCCTCGCGAGTGACATCGATGGGACTCACCTCGCCAACGACGACAGAGCCCGTCCACTCATCCCGGCTTCGTGGCGGGAGAATCTGTGCCAATGCTGGCAGCTGGGCTCCCCGGGATCCATAGGCCATGCGATTGAAGCAACACGACGGATGCACGAAGCCGGAGTGGACATCTTGGCAGGCACTGATGCGGCAGGCATTGGTGTGGTCGGCACGGCGCACGGAGTGAGCATGCACGGCGAGCTCGAGCTTCTCGTCCGAGCAGGTCTGTCGCCAGTGCAGGCGCTGCGCGCGGCGACGTCATTGCCCGCCCGACGGTTCGGTCTCAGTGACCGAGGCCGAATCGCACCGGGTCTTCAGGCTGACCTACTTCTGGTCGAGGGTGATCCCACGGAGGAGATCACAGCTACTCTCTCGATCGCGGGTATTTGGCGGCGCGGAGACAAACTCTCCCGCGTCCCGCGAGACTCGGATAGGTCCTCGAAGATCGGCCAGCCGGCGGTCTGATCGACTACGAATCGGTGTGCACGAGTGGGCGCCGCTCATTGCTATGGTAGGTAAACTCTCTCTGCGGGAGAGGGCTTCTCGAACTTCCCCACTCGCGTTCGCTCCTCGCGTTCTATCACCGGCAGCGCGCACGCGCGACGGGGGAGTGAGACACCATACGCTCGCCGCCGTGGATAAATGAGGACGGTCGTAGTCGAAAAGCTCGCCGGATACTCGCGCCGATACGGAGAGTCCGGTGCGCCGTCTCTCGATGTGCGTCGGCGGAGGGATGGGCGCAACCGGGCTCTTCGAGGTCGCTGTGTGTATGGCGTAGCGATTCGCGCCCGAGGCCGAGTGCCGTGGCTATCGCCAACAGGAAGGCCGGATGCGCCAGCTTCACAGGCCTCTTGGCCTGTCGGCAACCGCTGCAAACTATCCGCGGAATCGATGGCGGGGCTGCGCGCAAACGGGTAGACCTCCTCGGCCGGGCACGCCGAAATCCCTTAGAAGATAAGGTCACCGCAATCACAGCGCTATGCACAACCATTAACATCACTCCAAGGGGACTCTTGCCTGCTGCCTGCTGCCTGCTGCCTGCTGCCTGCTGCCTGCTGGCAGGGCCGCCGAGCCGGCGTTTGCCTTGTCGCCGCCGCAGAGCCACCCGAGACGATACGGGCACGGTATTACCAGGTGGCTCAGCAGTTGGCGATTTGCCCTTTGCGGGTCCTGGCCATCGCTCCGTGTACCGCGTCGCGCCCGACATGATCCGCTGGGTACCAGCCGCAGTGCGGTGTCAAGCCCTGGCGCAGTGAGACGTTCAAGTTCTCTACCGATCCGGAGCTGGTCGCGAAGGTCACGGGGCTGTGCACATCGCGTCACCGTCGTCAGGTGAGCGCCCACAAGAGGAGGTCCTCGGCCCGCCGGCAACCCACGTACGCGACGAGGCGAACGGGTCCGGTTTCGCGGCGTTCACGCACTCCAGGAGTGCGTTCGTCGTTCAGATAAACGCCTCTGATGAGATCGGCCGGGTACCCTCTGGGCGCGTCCCTGTCCTTCCTCCTGACCCGGAACCTCGGAGGCGCCGTCGGTGCCCTCGGCGGTGCCGTACTCGCTGACCGATACGGGATCAAACTGGCAGTCGTCTACTTGTTGGTGTTGCTCGCCGGAGTCGGCACGACCGGCACCCAGATCCTTCTCAGTACGTTCATCGGCGGTCACTACCCTGCGTGGAGCCGTGCCACAGGACTAGGTGTGGGCCGGATCGGGGCGATCGTCGGCCCCACCTACGGTGGCGTTCCCGTCGCGATCGGGACCGGAACCAACTGGGAACTGGCGGCTTTCGCGGCGCCGGCCGCCGTCGGTGCCATCCTGACCGTGCTCGTTCCGCAACGCACACCGATCCACCGATCCGCTCAGACCCGGCGTCCTTCCGCGGCCGCGGATGTCGATCGGAAAGCTGGTTCATGACTATCGGACCGGTCAGGAGTGGCGCAGATCACAGTTGGATATAGGATGTTCTGCGACATGACGAAGCTGCTCATCGCGATGACCGGGGCGCGAACGATGGGCACCTCCGGCAACCTGTTCCGCGCGAAACAGTAAGGGGTCGCACAATGGCACGCCTGCAGTCGCTCAACGTCGGTATGCCGAAAGACGTGCCCTGGCAAGGCCGGACCGTCCACACGGGCATCTTCAAGTACCCCGTCGACGGTCCACGCATGGCCCGCACGCTCGACATCGACGGCGACGGTCAAGGCGACCTCGAGGGCCACGGCGGCGAAATTCGTGCCGTGCTCGTCTACCAGTGTCAGTCCTACGACTTCTGGCGGCGGCATCTCGATCGCGACGATCTCGAATATGGCCAATTCGGTGAGAACTTCACCGTTGACGGCCTACCCGACGACGAGGTGCACATCGGTGACCGTTATCGCATCGGCGACGCCGAGTTCGAGGTCACTCAGCCCCGCGTCACCTGTTATCGGGTCGGAATGCGCCTGGGTGAACCCGAGATGCCGGCGCTGCTCGTCGCCCACCATCGGCCCGGGTTCTACTTCCGGGTCATCACCGAAGGGCAGGTGCAGGCCGGCGACGAGATCGTCCGCACCCGGATCGGCCGGCACCGCATGAGCGTCGCCGCCGTCGACGCGCTGCTGTACCTACCCGACCGGGACATCGGCCAACTCCTCAAAGCAGTGGACATCCCCGCGCTCAGCCCCGGCTGGCAGCGATCGTTTCGTGATCTGCTCGACGCCGCAGAGCACCCGGCGCGCGCCGGCGAGCCGCCCGCCGGCGCCGAATCGAACGCCTGGGCCGGCTTCCGGCCGCTGCGCGTCTCACGGATCGTCGCCGAAAGCACAACCGTTGCGTCGATCTACCTGGCACCACACGACGATGCCCCGTTGACCCGGCCGAAACCCGGCCAGTACCTCACCCTCCGCGTCGCAGGCGCCGCCGACCCTCCACCGGTGCGCAACTATTCACTGTCCGCCACCCCGTCGGACAACGAGTACCGCATCAGCGTCAAACGCGAGACCCATGGCCTCGTCAGCACCTATCTCCACACGCGGTTGCGTGTCGGCGACACCGTCGACGTCGCCTCTCCGCGTGGCGATTTCGTCCTTCCCGAAGACCGCGACGACACCACGCCCGTGCTTCTGCTCTCGGCCGGCGTCGGGGTGACCCCCGTTCTGGCGATGCTGCATGCACTCGCCGCAGCCCACAGCAAGCGCGACATCTGGTGGCTGCACACCGCTCATTCGGCCGTCGAACACGCTTTCGCGGCCGAAGCGCACAAGCTGTTGGCCGGCCTCGACCGGGGGCATGAACACGTTTACTACACAGCCCCTGGCCCGGCAGCGGTCGTGGATCCGCCGGCCGTCTCCGGCCGCCTCGGCCGCGAAGCCCTCGGCGTCCTGGCCCTGCCTACCAACGCGACCGCCTACCTGTGCGGTCCCATCCCGTTCATGGCCGCCGTCCGCGAAGCACTCACGCGTGTTGGGGTGGGCTCCGACCGTATCCACACCGAGTTGTTCGGAGCACTCCCGGCCATCAACCCAGGACTGACCGACGCCGCCCACGCTCCGCCGCACCAGCCCCCTGGCCCCGCCGGCATGGGGCCGCGGATCACCTTCACCCGCAGCGGACTCACCGCGCCATGGAGCGACGGGTACAGCACCGTCCTCGATTTCGCCGAAGCCTGCGACGTTCCGACCCGCTGGTCGTGTCGCACCGGCGTGTGCCACACCTGCCAGACCCCGATCCACTCCGGGACCGTTCGATACCGACCGGACCCCCTGGAGCCACCGACGCCGGGCACGGCTCTCCTGTGCTGCTCGCAACCCGAAACCGACCTCGTTCTCGATCTCTGAAGAGCCACGGGGGCCCACCTGGCTACTCGCCCGCAGTCGTCAACTCGCGGATGGACACCCCTTCCGTGGATATGGACGCAGCATCAATCAGAGCTTGCCCCGGTCGACGCCTCGCAAGGTGGGGAAGTGCCGCACGCAAGCGCTCGGCGTGTTCGGCGTTCGCCACGTGCCAGTCCAGACGAATCATTTCGATGGCGGCGCCGTCATCGGTTCCCATGACGCGGCCGACGTTCACGCTCGCTGACACTGTGAGCGTGGCAGACTCGGCCAACGCGACCTCGCCGAGCAGCCGAAGCACTACCAGCGAGGCAGCGGCAAGACCGGCGAGCATGTGCTCGACCGGATTTGCGCCGGAATCGTGCCCGCCGTATCGCGGCGCTTCGTCGATCGTCAACTCGTGCCTGCGCGCGGTGACAGTCGTGCCATGACTCCCGAGCAGTGCGTGTACGACCAGGTGCTCACGTCGCGAAGTAGTCACCGGACCGCCTCGTAGAAGTCGGCGGCGGCGTGCCCACTCGTGTTCAGCGCGCCCGCCAGCCATTCGAGCGCATCCGCACCAACGGCGTGGACGTCGGGGCAATGGACTGTTCGTCACCGAGGTGGCGATGGCGGACGAGATCGCCGCAGCGGGCGATCTCGTGAAGGGCAAGCTGGGCAGCGTCCCCGTCGCCGTGATCCGAGGACTCCGGCCGAAGGACGACGGATCGAGAGCGCAGGACGTCATCCGGCCCGGGGCGGAGGACCTGTTCTGGCTCGGCACCGCCGAATCGGTCGAGCTGGGGCGGGCGGAGGCGTTGCTGCTGCGCCGCTCGGTCCGCCAGTTCTCGACCGACCCGGTCGACCCGGATGCGGTGCGGGCGTCGATCGCGGACGCCCTGACCGCGCCCGCACCGCACCACACCCGCCCGGTCCGGTTCGTGTGGGTCCGCACCCGCACCGTCCGAGACGCCCTGCTGACCCGGATGCGGGAGCAATGGCGCACCGACCTGACATCCGACGGGATGAGCGCGGACGCGGTGGCGGCGCGGGTGGCCCGCGGCAACATTTTGTTCGACGCACCGGAGGTGATCATCCCGTTCTGCGTCCCCGACGGCGCCCACACCTACCCCGACAAGCGCCGGCAGGCGGCGGAGACGACGATGTTCACCGTCGCGGTCGGCGCCGCGGTGCAGGGGCTGCTGGTGTCGTTGGCCGCCAAGGGAATCGGCAGCTGCTGGATCGGGTCGACGATCTTCGCCGCCGACATCGTCCGCAGCACCCTCGACCTCCCCGCCGACTGGCAACCCCTCGGAGCGGTCGCCGTCGGCCACCCCCTCGAACCACTCACCCCCCGACACGCCGCCGACCCCGGCGACGCCCTGATCGAGAGATGACCCACGCGCAATGAGCGCCGAATCAATGATCAATTCCGACGACACGCTCACGCTGATCGTCGATAGCCAAGAAATGAGTAGACAATGACCATCGTGTCCGAACCCACCACACCGCAGAAGGTCGAGCTGACCGACGAGGAGATCTTCGCCGGCCACATCGGGGGGAAGCTCTCGGTTGAGACCACGACCGCCCTCGATACGCAGCGCGCCCTGTCCATCGCCTACACGCCCGGCGTCGCGCAGGTGTCCCGCGCCATCGCCGCCGACGAAACCCTCGCCGACCGGTACACCTGGACCAGCCGCCTGGTGGTCGTCGTCTCCGACGGCTCCGCGGTGCTCGGTCTCGGGGACATCGGCCCCCGGGCCTCCCTGCCCGTGATGGAGGGCAAGTCCGCCCTGTTCAAGAACTTCGCGGGCCTGAACTCGATCCCGCTGGTCCTCGACACCAAGGACCCCGACGAGATCGTCGAGACCCTGATCCGGCTGCGCCCGAGCTTCGGGGCGGTCAATTTGGAGGACATCTCCGCGCCGCGCTGCTTCGAGATCGAAAAGCGCGTCATCGAGGCCCTGGACTGCCCGGTCATGCACGACGACCAGCACGGCACCGCCATCGTCGTCCTGGCCGCCCTCGAGGGTGCGGTCAAGGTCCAGGACCGCGACCTCCACCAGCTGCGGGTCGTCATCTCCGGTGCCGGCGCCGCCGGTGTCGCCTGCGCGAACATCCTGCTCGCCGCGGGGATCGCCGACGTGACGGTCCTCGATTCGAAGGGCATCGTCTCCGCCGACCGCCAGGACCTGAACGCGGTCAAGGTCGATCTGGCCGCGCGCACCAACCCGGCCGGCCGCCGCGGCGGCATCGTCGAAGCCCTCGACGGGGCGGATGTGTTCCTCGGGGTGTCCGCGGGCACCGTGCCGGAGGAGCTGATCGCGACGATGGCGCAGGATTCGATCGTGTTCGCGTTGTCGAACCCGGACCCGGAGATCCACCCGGACATCGCCCGCAAGCATGCGGCGATCGTGGCCACCGGACGCTCGGATTTCCCGAACCAGATCAACAATGTACTGGCCTTCCCCGGGGTGTTCCGGGGTGCGCTCGATGCCGGTGCCCGCCGGATCACCGAAGGTATGAAGCTCGCCGCCGCCGAGGCAATCCTCTCGGTCGTCGGTGACGAGCTGGCTGTAGACAAGATCGTTCCCAGCCCGCTCGATCCTCGCGTCGCCCCCGCTGTCGCGGAGGCAGTCGCCGCCGCTGCTCGTGCAGAAGGCGTCACCGACTAGCGAGAATCCACCCGAGCACCCCGATCCGGAACCCGCACCCACGGTTCCGGTGTCGGGGTGTTCGCGACGGATCCGGCAGTCGGTGATCCCAAGTGTCTTTTCCGGTGGGTGGCCGGCGCGCGCGGTCCTGTCGTAATGTCGCAGGAGAGCGTAAATCCAGGAGGTCCACCATGGCTCCAGTGCGCGTTCCATTGTCAGTAGAGCTGTCGTGGCGTCTTCACGCGACGCGGACAGCGAGATTCGGTCATGAGTGACGGGGCCCCGATCCTGATGACCGGTGTGGGCGGTGGTTACAGCAGTATCAGCCGGCTGGTCGCCGAGCAGCTGCTGCGCAGTGGCGAGCCCGTGCGGGCGATGGTTCATCGCGATGACGGCCGCGCCGACGCACTACGGGAGCTGGGAGCGGACATCGTCGTGGGCGATCTGACCCGCCCCGGCGACGTCGCCGCGGCGCTGACGGGCGTGACGCGGATGTTCTTCAACATGAGTGTGTCCGCGGACTATCTCGAGGCGGCCGCCGTTGTGTGCGCGATCGCCGACGAGCGGGGCGATCTCGAGGCGTTGGTGAACATGTCCCAGATGACGGTGTCGCAGATGACGTCGACCAGCACCGACGAGTCTCGGCACCAACGGCTGCACTGGCTCGCCGAGCGCATCATGAACTGGTCCGGTCTGCCCGTCGTCCACGTCAGACCCACAGTCTTCCTGGACAATCCGCTGTTCACCGTCGTGGCGAGCCGTTCCGTCGCCGAACGCGGCGTCTTGGCCTTGCCGTTCGGTACCGGCAGGACCTCGCCCGTCGCCGCGACCGACGTGGCCCGAGTGATCGCCGCCATTCTTCAGGATCCAGCAGGGCGAATCGGGCAGGTTTTCGAGCTGACCGGCCCCGCCGTCCTGGACATCGACGGCCTCGCCGAGCAGTACACGCGTGGCGTGGGACAGTCGGTGACGGGATCCGATCTGCCCCACGACGACTTCGTGGAGTTGTTGAGCGCCGTTCCCGACATCTCGTCGCACACCGTGCAACACCTCCTCACCGTTGCCACACTGCACCGCGACGATCGCTACAACCGGTTGACCACCGACGTCGAGGACGTGACCGGCCGGCCCGCGCAGTCGGTCGAGCAGTACGTCGCCGCACACCGCGAGCTGTTCTCGAAGCCGGCCGCCGCCGGGTAGTGAGGGCCGAGAATCGCCACTACTTGCGCCACCCGTTCGAGCGGCGATCACGTCGCTCGCACCCATGACCTTGCGACGTCGCATACTGTGCCGATGATCTTGGAACATGCGCTGCTGTCCGTGACACCCGCGAGGGTCGAGGAATTCGAATCTGCATTCGGGCAGGCCGAGGCGATCATTTCGTCGATGCCGGGATTCCTGCGACTGCGATTGTCACGCGGCCTCGAGCGACCGAATGTCTATCTCCTGCTGGTCGAGTGGGAAGAACTCGAAGACCACACCGAAGGCTTTCGGCAATCGTGCCGGTACCAGGAGTGGAAGGACCTGCTGCACCACTTCTACGATCCCTTCCCGCTCGTGGAGCACTACGCGCCTGTCCGCGAAGTGTGATTCGACGCCTCGCCGAGGCTGGCGCAACACGCGGACACCAGTCTGGTGGTGGCGGGGCTGCCGCCGTCACCGCAGGACGGGCATACCATCGTGACGGTCCGTGCGATTTCGTCGACGGTGACGGTGAGCGGCACGGCGCACTGGCGGCACCATCTGTGTCGCGTGACGGCGTTGACGTGTGTCGGCGACGCGACGCATTGGTGAATCCACCGTCGGTGCAGCGGGCACGTCGTCCGATCATCGGGGGACAAGGTTCGTGCATCCTCAGCGGCGTCTTCCCTGGCCAGTTGATCACTGAGCATGGTCGCGCAGGTCCGTCTCACCCCAGATGAGTGGTGGCGGGCCGGTGCGGGCCGGATCGCGCAGGAGGTTGTCATGGAGTCACCTCGACGAGATCGAACCGGGAGTGCAATTGCGCCCAGGTGGCCCGGCGACGGCCGTCGCGGGTGCGGTAACCGCTGCCCGGCTCCGGAACCCAGGTCCGCATCAGATCGTCACGTACCGCGGGACGGTCGGTGGGTTCGCACGTGTGCGCCAGCGCGGCGACCAACCACACCCGGGAGGTGGTGCTGCCGGGGGATACCGAGTGGGTATCCGCGCCAAGCGGGTTCGTATTCATGGGTCGTCCTCGCGTCGGTCCCGGTCGCGTTCCCGCACTCGAAAGAGGCTGGCCCTCAACGAGTTGCTGATCCGCGTGGGATTCTCTGTCTGACCTCATGATCCGCCGGCTAGGGTGTGACGAGTGTCTCATTTCCTGACACCAACTGATGCGGGCGACGTCAGATGTCGATGCCGAATTCCTTGATCTTGCGGTAGATGGTGGCCCGTGAGATGCCGAGAGCTGTTGCGGCGGCCTTCTTGTTGCCGTGATTCTCTTCGAGGCTGCGCACGATGGCGTCGCGTTCGAGGGCTTCGATCTGTGTGAGTGTGTGGCGGCTCAGAGCGTGGCACATCGGGGGCAGCTGCTCGACCTCGACGACACCGGAGCGCTGACGCTGGACCACATCGTGCAGAACCTGGCGGAGCTCGGTGACGTTTCCGGGCCAGCTGTACTTGCAGAGTTGGCGCATCGCCGCAGGCGAGAGCGACAAGTCCGCGCCGCGACCGAGCTGCCTCAGTAGATGCGGTACCAAGCTGTGGAGATCGTCGATGCGATGACGCAGCGCGGGCATGGTGACGGTATGGCTGAAGTGGGGAAGGATCAGTGTGTCGAGGTCGGTATTGTGATCGGTTCCGCCGATGGTCGCACCGATCCATCCGGCGTGCTCGCGTCCTTGAATGAGGTCGGCGACGATCCGCTGCTGTGACTCGCCGAGGAGGTCGATGTCGCGCAGGATGACGCTGAATCGGTCTTGCCCGAGTTCCTGTTCGAGTGCCGACAGGGCGGCGCTGTCGCCCGCGAGTTCGGCCACCGTGAAGATCCGTGTGCGGATGGGAATGTGTTCGATGGCAACAGCTTTGAGAGCTGATCCGCGGCCGCTTCCGGTTTCGCCGGACACGGTGACCCACTGTTGTTCACGCGCGCAGCGAGCGATTTGCTGGCAACTGCGACGCCAGGACGCGCTGCTCCCGGTGATTCCGGGCAAGACGCGGATGCTCTCGAGCGCAGGGGATCCCGATGTGGGGATCTCGAGTAGATGCACGTAGAACAAGGCCATCTGCCTCCGGGCGCCGAGCCCGAAGTCCTCGACCGATGACAGCCGGGCCGTCTGCCCGCTGGGCAGGGCGACGATGTGTCGTTGGGTGGCGGGCGCGCCGCTCAGGTCGACGGCGTGTTCGAGCAACGCACCCTGATCCTGGGCATCCAGTGCCACGCGTAGTTTTCGGTTGACGAGAACGACATCGTCTCCGAGCGCCAACACTCCCGTTTGGGGTGACCGCCGACAGGCCTTCAGATAGGTGTTGAGTAATGCGGTCTGGTCCGCACTGGCCTGTGCGAGGAGGCGGCCTTCGATCTGAGCCGTGGCGGATTTGGCGAGGGTGGCCAACAGCGGGCCCCCGTCCTCTACCCAGCCGGTGAGATCGAGCGCGCCGACGAGGGCGCCGGACATCGGATGGGTGATCGGGACACCGGCGCACGCCAGTTGCCCGAGACAGTCGGCGTAGTGCTCGGCGCCCGTCACCAGGGTGGGTTGACGGGTTTCGAGAGTGGTGCCGATGCCGTTGGTGCCGGCGAATTCTTCCGCGTAGCTGTAACCGGGTATCAGTTGGACGTCGTCGAGTGTGCGATCGAGTCGTCGGCTGGCGGTGATCCTGGTCAAGATCACTCCGTCAGCCGAGGTCAGGATGACGCTCACCGGTTCGTCGACCAGTCCGTCCGCGAGCTGCCGCAGGACGGGTTCGGCTGCCGCCACGAGAGGGCAGTCCAGATTCGGCTCTCGCACGAACGGGAGGTCGAGCTGATCCGGGCGCACCTTGAGCGACTTCGATCGCTGCCACGAGTACGAGATGGGCTGGCGAACGGAGCTGTCGAGGTCGTCGTCGGCGAGGAACAGCTCTCGCGCCTTCTGTAGATCCTTGCTGGTCATGCTGTATTTACGCCCCGATCCTCCACCTCTCACGTAGTTGAGAGTACGTCGTCTCGATGTGAGACGGGTCTCAATATGAGACGGGGTGGTGGAGGGCCGGGGTCAGGTCGGGGACGGCCGCGCCGTCGGCCGCGATGCACTGTCATCGACGTGGCCCTTCGCCGCAGAGGAAGGGGGATGATCGGTTCGCTGTAACCGCTCGGCGCACACGTCGAGAAGACGGTGCCGGAGGGTGTCGTCGAGGGGCGGGAAACGGCGTCCGGCCAGGACCTCCAGGCGCGCGAAGTACTGCGCCTCGGTCCACCCGAACGTGACGAAGATGTCTTCGGCGCTGCCGCCGCCGAACACTGCCCACCGGTTGCCGAACTCCAGGACGAGGTCGTCGTCCCGTTTCGATCGGATGCGTGATTTCGTGGGTGTCATATCGCACGCCCCGGATTGAGAATTCCGGTGGGGTCGAACGCTGCCTTGACTTCTGCCATCAGGGACCTCTCCACCGAGCCGATCATGGGTTCGAGGTAGCGGCGTTTGAGGTCGCCGACGCCGTGCTCGCCCGTGATGGATCCACCCAGCGCCAAGCATTGCGCCACCATCTCGTCGAAGGCCTGGTGGGCCCGTTCGGCGGCGTCCGGATCTGCGGCGTCGAACACGATCGTGGGGTGGAGGTTGCCGTCGGCGGCGTGCCCGAAGGTGCCGATGAGGAGGCGGTGGTGGTCGGCGATTCGGGTAATGGCGTCGAGCATGTGCGGTAGCCGGGGCACCGGCACGGCCAGGTCGTCGAGCAGAGTGCTGCCGCGGCGCTCGAGGGCGGTCAGCGCCACACTGCGGGCCTGCATGAGGGCGTCGCCTTCGGCGGGGTCGGTGCTCATGTACAGCTCGGTGGCCGCGGCGGCACGGCACGCGTCCGCGCTGCGCTGCGCTTCCGCCGGGGCTGCGTCGCCGTCGCACTGGATCAACAGCAGCGCACCGGCCGTCTGGTCGAGACCCATGCGGGTCATGTCGTTGACGGCCGAGATAGTGGTGCGGTCCATGAGTTCCACCAGGCTCGGGTCGGCCACCGCCTGAATCGCCATCACCGCGTCGACCGCCCGGACGGGCTCGGCGAAGGCGGCGACGACGGTGGCCGTGCGTGCCGGTGGTCGACGCAGCCGCATGGTCGCCTCGACGATGACGGCCAGGGTGCCCTCGGACCCGACCAGCAGTTGGGTCAGGTTCAATCCGGCGACATTTTTGCGGGTGGTGGCGCCGGTGTGGATGATCCGGCCGTCGGCGAGCACCGCCTTGATCCGGGCGACGTGGTCGCCGGTGACCCCGTATTTCGCGCAGCATGCTCCGCCGGCATTGGTCGCGAGGTTTCCCCCGATCGTGGAGACGGCGCGACTGCCGGGGTCGGGAACGTACCAGAGTCCGCGCTCCGCCGCCGCGGCAGCGAGATCACCGTTGATCACTCCCGGCTCGACCGTCGCGGTGCGGGACTGTTCGTCGATGGTGAGGATGCGGTCGAGTTTCTCGGTGCTGAGCACGATGCAGCCGTCGATCGCGTTGGCCCCGCCGGCGAGTCCGGTGCCCGCCCCTCTCGTGACGACCGGAATGCCGTACCGGTGGGCGGTTTTCAGGGTTCTCACGACGTGGTCGGTGGTCCGGGCGCGGACCACCGCGATCGGATGCCCGGAGGGGGAGAGCATCGACTGGTCGCGGGTGTAGGCGATCATGGTGTCGCTGTCGGTCACCACGGCATCGCCCAGCGCCGCGAGCAGACCCGCGACGGGACCGGTCGTCACCACGGTCATGCTTGTCCTTCCACAGTGTTGTATTCCGTCGGGTTGTGCACCGCACCGGGTTACCGATTGATCTCCAGTTCGCCCATGCGGGACCAGTCGGTGCCGGGTAGGTCGGTGTGGAGGATGCGCGGTGTCTCGCTCAGTGCCGGGCGCATCGCGTCCAATCCCTTCCGGAAGTGGTCGGCAGCGACGTGGTCGGACCCGGCCTGCCCGTCCCGGAACGCCTCGATCAGCACGAACTCGGCGGGATCGTCTGCACTGCGATGCCATTCGAACCAGAGATTGCCCGGCTCGGATCGGGTCGCGTCGGTGAACTCCTTGGTGACGAGTAACCAGTCGTTCCGGTACTTGTCGAGGACCTTGAACTTCACCACGATGAAAATCACGATGACTCACTTTCTTTCGGACGAATTCCTCACCGCCGGAACGGGGGAGTGGGTCACCGCCTCGCAGGACCGTCGAGGCGGTGACCCACTGCGTGCACTAGTAGATGTTCGACGGGCGGACCATGCCTTCGGCGAGATCGCCGAAACCGGGTGCCATGATGGCACCGGGATTGCCCAGCACCTCTTCCACGACAGCGGTCTCCGTGGTGATCAGAAGTGCCGCGATCGAGGCCGCGCTCTCGAGTGCGGCGCGGGTGACCTTGAACGGATCGATCACCCCGTCGTCGAACATGTCCCCGTATTCACCGGTGAGCGCGTTGAACCCGTGCCCGAGCGGCAAACCGGCGACCACCTCGACGACCTCGTCGCCGTCGAACCCGGCGTTGATCGCGATCCAGCGCAGCGGTTCGGCGAGGGCGCGGCGCACGACGTCACACCCGATGGCCTCGTCGCCGGTCAGGTCGAGATCGGCCAACGCCCGATGCGACTGCGCCAGCGCGGTGCCACCACCGGAGACGATCCCCGCCTCCACCGCGGCGCGAGTGGCGGCCAGGGCGTCCTCGACGCGCAGCATCCGCTCCTTGAGCTCGACGCTGGTCGCGCCGCCGACGCGGATGACGGCAACCCGACCGGTGAGCCGGGCGATGCGCAGTTCGAGGCTCTCCTGGTCCGCCTCGATCTTGGCGCGCTCGTGCTGGGACTCGAGCTGGGCGATGCGGGCGTCGAGCAGTCGCTGGTCCCCGTGCCCGCCGACGATCGTGGTCTCGTTCTCGGTCACGGTGATGCGATCACATGAACCGAGATGCTCGACACTGATTTCGGACAGTTCGATGCCGGTGTCCTTGGCGATCACGTGCCCACCCAGCGCCACCGCGAGGTCTTCGAGCTCGGCGACCCGGCGGTGCCCGAAACCGGGGGCCCGGACGACCACCGACTGCATCGTCTTGTGCATGTTGCCGCCGACGAGTAGTTGCAGCGCCGGCCCGTCGACCTCCTCGGCCAGCACCACCAGGGGCCGGTCGGCGCGCTTGGCCACCTCGATGCTCGGCATGATGTCTTGGACCTGGGTGATCTTCTTGTTGGTCAGCAGGATCAGCGGATTGGTGTGCACCGCTTCCATCCGCTCCGGGTCGGTGACCATGTAGCCGGAGATGTAGCCGTGATCGAACTCGATGCCGTCGACGATGTCGACCGACAGCCCGAGGATGTCGCTCTCCTCGGTGGTGACGACCCCGGACTTGCCGACGTAGTCGACGGCCTTCGAGATGGCGTGCCCGATCACCTCGTCGTCGCTGGCGGCGAGGGTCGCGATCCGCTGCAGATCGCTCTGCCCCCCGATTTGGGAGGCCTGCTCGTGGAGGGAGTCGACGACCACGGACACGGCCCGTTCGATGCCGCGGCGCACCCGCATGGGGTTGGCGCCGGCGTCGACGGACCGCAGCCCCTCGCGGACCATCGCCTGGGCGAGCACGGTTGCCGTGGTGGTGCCGTCGCCGACCACACCATTGGTTTTCATCGCCACTTCCTTGACCAGCTGGGCACCCATGTTGGCGAAGGGTTCGCGGAGCTGTATCTCGCGGGCGATGGTCACGCCGTCGTTGGTGATCGTCGGTGGTCCGGTGAGCTTTTCGAGCACCGCGTTGCGCCCCTTGGGGCCGAGGGTCACCTTGACCGCGTCGGCGAGGGCGTTGACGCCGTGCTCGAGCCGCGCCCGGGCGTCCGTGTTGTACCGCAGCTCTTTTGCCATGGCTGATGTCCTTTCGTGCTTCGAGCGGAGGATGCGACGTGCTACGGGACGAGAATCGCGCGGCCGCGCACCCGGCCGGCATCGAGATCGTCGAGTGCTTGCTGGAAATCCTCGAGCCGGTACCGGGTGGTGTGCAACGTGACCTTGCCCTGGGCGGCAAGGATCATGAGCTCCTGGAGGTCGTTGTAGGAGCCGACGAGATTTCCGATGAAGTTGATCTCGGTGGAGATCACATCGATCGTCGGGACGTCGATGTTCTCGCCGTACCCGACGACGTAGTAGTTCCCGGCGCGGCGCAGCATCGCGATCCCTTCTGCGGTCGCGCCGCCCTCGCCGACGAAGTCGACGACGGCTTCGGCGCCGTGACCGCCGGTCAGGTCGAGCACCTGCTGGATGTGGGTGCCGTCGGCGACGATGCCGTGGTCGGCGCCGATCTTCACGGCGAGTTCGACGGCCGCGGGGTTGCGGTCGAGCACGACCACGGTGACACCGGAGATCGCCTTCAGGACCTGGATGCCGATGTGACCGAGTCCGCCGGCTCCGATCACTACGCACACGTCTCCGGGCCGAGTCGTCTTCGCGGCCTTGGCAACGGCGTGGTACGCCGTCAGGCCCGCGTCGGCGAGGGCGGCGACATCGGCCGGTTCGAGCGAGTCGTCGATCCGGACCACGCTGCGGGCGGTGGTGCGCAGATATTCGGCGTAGCCGCCGTTGACGTCGATGCCGGGGAATGTGCTGTTCTGGCAGTGGACGTCGTCTCCGAATCGGCACGCCCGGCACAGTCCGCACGTGATGAGCGGGTGCAGAATCACCTTGTCGCCGACCGCGACATTGGTGACGGCGTCGCCCACGGCGTGGACCCAGCCGGCGTTCTCGTGTCCGATCGTGTACGGCAGCGCGACACCGGTCTTCGCCTCCCACTGCCCTTCGAGGATGTGCAGGTCGGTGCGGCACACCCCCGCGCCGCCGATGCGCACGATGACATCGAGCGGGCCCTCGATCGTGGGTTCGGGAATGTCGGTGAGCTGCAGTTTGGTGTGGTATCCCACCACTTGCACGGCCTTCATCGCGGGCTCCTGGTTCTGAGATTGGTGATTCGCGGTGTGGCGCCGACGGATTCGCTGTCGGCGTAGCGGGTGGCGAGCAGGCCGCGGCAGAAGTGCGCGTTGCCTTCCATCGAAATGCGCACCGACTTGGCGAAGCGCAGCCGCATCGGCACCGATTCCGGGGCGATGCGCTTGCCGTCGTCGTCGACGAACACCCGGCTGGCCGGGCAGATGCTCAACCCGATGCCGATCCGGCGACGCAGCAGCGCGGCCTTGGCCTTCCCGGGAGCGAGGTCGCTGAGGGTGAGCCGGTAGATCTCGTTCACACCCACATCGGTGGTCTTCAGGTGCGCCTCGACACACCGCTCCATCGCCGCGGCGTGCGCCTTGGACCGGAACGTTCGGCGCAGCTCGTGCAGACTCTCCTCCGCCTCGGAGCCGAACGTCCCGACGTATCCGGCGTCCGCCGCGAGACCGGCGTTGATCTTGTCGCTGTCGTGATGGTCGTCGAGCAGCACCCGCACCTCGCCGATGTCCTCGACCAGACGCAGGGCGTCGAGGGCGTCGGAGGCCATGAGGTAGGCGAAGTTCGGCGAGCAGAACGCGGTGGGCAGCCGCAGGTGCACGGTGACCCCGTCGTCGTCGAGGGTGACCGACCGGACGAAGCCGAGATCGGTGATCGGCTCGTCCAGTTCCGGGTCGGTGACCGTCGACAGGGCCATCAGGACGTCCTGTTCGGTGCAGACGACGGCGGCGGTCATGACGACACGGTTTCCCGCGCCCCGGCAGCGACCTCCACACCTTCCTGCCCGGCCGGCTCGGCCAGTCGCAGGTTCGCGGGAACGTCGATGTCGTACAGCGCTGCCGCGTTGAGGCCGAGGATCTTCTTTTTCTGCAGGGCGGTGATCGGGGCGTACTCGCCCTGCATGTCCTCGGGGATCTGGAAGTCGACGAACTTCTCGATCAGCCACTTCGGGGTCCACAGCGCATAGTCGCTGCCGAACAGGATCTTGTCCTCGCCGATCCAGTAGAGCAACTCGCCGATGATCTGGGCGAAGTAGCGGGGCCGGGTGTGGATGAACGGAAGGGCAACCGCCAGGCCGCCGTACACGTTCGACTCCTGGGTGGCGATCCAGCAGAAGTCCTCGAGGCGTGGCAGGCCCACGTGCTCGACGACGAACCGCAGGTCCAGGTAGTCGGTGGCGACCTTGTCGATGTCGGAGACGTCGAACGCGTCGCGGTCGAGGGGACGGATCGTCGGACCCTTGTGGACGTGAATGTTCTTGATTCCCAACTCGATGCACTCTTCGAGGTAGCGTCGCGACCAGGGGTCGTCGAGTTTGTAGCCGCGGGAGTCGCCGTGCCATTCGGCGGTGTAGAGCTTGACGCCCTGCAGGTTCATCCGGTCGGCGTCCTTGCGGAGCTGTTCGAGCCCGGCCTCCTCGTGGCGGGGATCGTAGGCGTGGTTGTAGGTCAGTTTGCCGGGGTGCTTGGCGACCAGGGCGAGTGCTTCGTCGGTTCGCCCGAATCCGTTGTGGTAGAAGTCGCTGAGCAACGTGGCCTGGAAGACCGCGTGGTCGACGTATCCCTCCACGAAGATGTCACGCTCGAAGCGTTCGCTGCCGTAGTACGTGTAGGTGTCGTAGTCCCACACGACCTCTTCGGGGCTGAGGTTCTTGTGATAGTCGTAGAAGCAGTCGATGAACTGCTTGCCATGTACGTTCTTCTGGTTCGACTCGCGGGCGTCCCAGACGTGTACGTGGCCGTCCACGATGAAGTATTTCTGACCGTCCTTCTGATACATCGGGTCCTCGCTTGGTCCTGTTTTTCGGATGGGCTGGTGGGTGTCCGGGGCCACCCTGTGTGGCCCCGGACGGCTGCGATCTACTGCGCTGTGAGGTCGAATCCGATGTACTCGGCGGCGTCCTCCGGGCTGGCGAACAGCAGGGTCTTCTCGTCGAGGTGGACCATGCGCCCGTAGTGGGTGGAGCTGATCTCCTCGAAGATGGACCCGTCGAATTCCTGACCCAGGGCGTCGGTGAGTTCCTCGTAGTCGAAGTCGAGCAGGCGTTGGCCGTCGACGCGGATCATCGACGGGTACTCGGTCAGCTCCACACCGTCCTTGGCGCCCATCACCTCCGCGACGACACGGCCGATGGGGGTGTTCATCAAGGTGACGCCACACATGTTGGAGAACTCGGTGGACGATCCGAATTGCATGCTCACTGGTCCAACTCCTTGGGGATGTCGAGCCCGAGGTCCTCGAGCAGGGAACGGAACTTGTCGGTGGCGGCGTCGAAACTGGTGGCGAAGGTGATCGCCTTGTCGGCCGGCTGCGACCAGATCGGCTGCAGCGCCCGGGCGGCGTCGAGGCACCGTGGCACCCAGATGGCGAGCCAGGTGCCGAACAGCTCCTTGTTCGCCTCCCCGTGCTCGGGGTCTCGGGTGAGCAACCGGAACAGGTTGCGGGTGTAGGCGAGGTCGCGGTCGTAGTCGTGTTCGCCGGTGCCCACGATGGTGGGCGTGATGTAGTCACCGTTGCCGGCGGCGATCTGCATGACCAGTTCGCTGCGGAACAGGGTGCCGACCAGCTGCTCGAAGACGATGTTCGAGCCGAACAGCAGCTCACACCAGTCGGGAACCGCGGTGAGCCGCTCGACGACCTCGCGGGTGGGCTGCCACTCGGGCGCGGACTGCCAGACCTCCTGGTGGGCGGTGCCGTCGAAGTTCTCGGTGGCCTCGGACAGGTCCAGGTTGAACAGGGCCAGGTCCTGGGCGAAGCGCATCTTGTGGGCGGCGTTCACCGCGACGGCGGTGTTGATCATGTTCGTCGGGCAGGACCGCTGGATGGAGGTGAACACGTGCAGCGCCAACCCGTTCTCGGCGTGCATCCACGCCCCCAGGTTGCGGGAGATGAACGTCAGCCACGGGGTGTTCCAGCCGTCGTAGACCCGGGCACGCTTGGCGTTGGACAGGCACAACTCCACCTGGTGGACCACCTTGGAGTTGTTGCGGTAGATGGTTTGGTCCCATTCCTCGTTCGGATCGAGGAAGGCGTGCCAGTTCGACGACTTCGCGGCCGTCCACTCCTGCGGATAGCCGCCGGGACCGTCACCGAACCCGTAGATCCAGCCCTGGGAGAGGTGGCGGTCGGGATCGGGCTGCACGTCGACGGTCACGTCCTCGTACATCGTCGACCGCTTCTTGGCCGGCGTGTAGTAGGTGAAGCTGCGGCTGCGGGAGCTGGGGAACTCCAGCGCACCGGCTTCGGAGTCGGTGAACTCGATCTTCGGGAAGCTGCGTTGCTTGGACTCGGCGGTTGCGGTCATCTCGTTTCTCAGTTCTGTCGGTGAAGCAGGAAGGTGGTTTCCCAGGACGTCTACTCGAAGGCGGGGCTGGTGAACTTGTCGTAGAAGATCTGGTCTTTCGGTGTGTCGTTCGCCTCGAGTAGTTCCAGGGCGGCGTCGACCATCGGCGGCGGCCCGCACAGGTACACCTCGGCCCGGCCGATGTCCGGTTCGCGGCGGCCGACGACGTCGGTGACGTTGCCGTCCTCGACGGCGATCGCACCCACGGGCAGCGGGTCCATCGATTCCGAGAGGCAGGCCACGAACGTGAAATTCGTCAGTCCTCGTCCGAGTTCGAGGATCTCGTCGACGTAGAACAGGTCGTGCGGGGTGCGGGCACCGTAGTAGAAGTGCACCTGCCGAGTGTTGCCCGTCTCGCTCATGTGCCGCAGCAGCGACAGAAGCGGAGCCATTCCCGCGCCGCCGCCGATGAAGACCATCGGCAGGACATGGCCTTCCTTGATGGTGAACGACCCGTACGGTCCGGTCAGGGCGATCTCGTCACCCACCGAGATCCCGTCCTCGAGCAGCCCGGCGAACTTGCCACCGGGGTATTTCTTGATGAGGAACTCGACATGCCCCGGCGTCGATCGGGTCGTCGCCATGGAGAAGGACCGATGCTCCTCGGTGCCTGGGATGTGCAGGTCGGAGTACTGACCGGGTTTGAATTCGTATCCCGCCGGTTCGACCGGCGCCAACCGGAGCGACACGATGTCCTTGGTCATCGGCTCGATCCCGGTCACCCGAGTGCGCACATCCTGGATGGGGACACCGCCGAGAAGTTCGTCCTCGTCGAAATTGAGCAGCTCGATGGTGCAGTCGCTGTATGCAGTCGAGCGGCAGAGCAGGACGTGTCCCTCGTCGACCTCGGCGTCGTTGCACGCAAACGTCGAGTAGTCCTCCATCTGGATATCGCCTTCGAGGAGAAAGGATTTGCAAGCCGAGCAGCGTCCCTCGCGGCAGCCGTGCATCAGGTGGATGCCCTGCCGGAACGCGGCATCGAGGATGTACTCGTCTTCGCCGACTTCCATCTCGATGTCGACGGGCTCGAAGTTGATACGGTGCTTGTCGGCCACGGGGTCTCTCCTGGACTCGTGAAAATGAATGGTGAAGCGGTGGGTGGCGCCGGAGTGGCCGCGGCGCCACCCACCGAGCCTGAGATCAGGCCGGAACTGTGCCGCCGGCGCGGTACGCGGCGATGTGCGCGTTGCGTTCGGCTTCGGACATCTCGTTCAAGAGCACGTTCGGGCTCTGGAAGGTGTTGCCCCGCACGTCGTCGAGAGTCCACATCTTCTTCGGATCGTCCAGATCGAGGTGCGGCTGGCCGACCAGGGTCTTGCCGTCGTCGCGGACGTAGCCGAGATCGGAGACGATGTCGGCGAGGTCCTTGCCGTGATGCAGGGTTTCCCACTCCCGGAATCCGGTGAGCCGGCCCATGTTCGGGGTCGGCCGGCCCTGGTACTCGCTGCGGAACGCGACGGCGTCGGTCCAGTAGCAGGTTTCCGAGCAGTACGTCCGCCACTGCTCGTCGACCTTCTCCACGACCATGTCCTCACGGATGAGGGCGGGAACCATGCAGGTCCAGCACCGGTGCGGGTACTGGTACCCGACCTCCTCGAACGCGATCGGCTTGTTGCGGCCGGGGTATGCGAGCCGGTTGTACTCCTCCCACCACTTGCCGTACTTCGAGTACCAGCCCGGGTACTTGTGCTCGAACCACTCGAAGTCCTTGTCGGTCATCGCGTCGATCCGCCAGTAGTTCACCGGCCATCCGGTGGCGAAGAACCGGGCCACCTCGTGGACGTAGCCCTTGTCGGTGATCCGCTTCCAGGCCTCCTCGACCAGGTCGTGCGGGATCGTCAGCCCGTACTTCTCGAGCGGGATGAGGTAGCTGCGGTAGTAGTCGTCGTAGATCCATCGACGCCACATCTCGGCGTAGCTTTCCCGGTCCTTGCGGCGGTCCTTCGTGCCGTACTCGATGAAGGTGCCGATCGCGGCGTCGACGACGCAGTGGTTGTTCCACCACGCGTACCGCAGGTCACGTTCGAGCAGTGGACGGTTGCGTTCGTCGGCGAGTGCCATCAGAAGGATCGAGTAGCCGTTGGAGATGTGCCGCGACTCGTCCGACTGCACCGAGTGGAAGACCGTCGGCAACAGGTAGTCACCGTTGGCGGCCGCCTCGTCGGGCATGGCTACGAACAGGGTGTTGGTGAACGCCGTCTCGGCGACCACGGTCAGGTAGATGTTCGCCGCGGTGATCGCGTCGCCGGTGATGAACCCTTCACCGAACTGCCTGCCGATGGTGCCCGCGTAGTTGTTCGCGAACGCCTTCTCGGTCATGTCGAAACCGGCGGGATCGATGTAGTTGTTCATGTACAGCTTCTTGAGGTTCATCTGGATCGTCGAGTGACGAACCTCGTCGATCATCTGCACCGCCAGCCCGTTGTGGATCTCCGGGTTGGGGACGGCGTCGATGGCCATCGGCATCGCTCGGGCGGCCGAGATCTCCGGGAACGGAATGATCGACAGGAACAGCTTCTGCCACTCGAGCCACCGCTGCTGCACCTGGCGGAACATGTTGCCGCGGATGGCACCGTCCATGGCGCCGTACACGCGGTTGTCCTTCTCTTCCTCCATCGGGAAGTAGGACCGCATGATCTGTTTGAGAGGATCCTTCTTCGGAGCCTTCTCGAAGGTGTAGTCGGTGCCGAACCGGGTGGCCGGGGTTGCGAATGTCGGATCCCATGACAGTTCGGTGATCTTCGCGTGGGCCTTTGTCAGGCTTTGCCTACTCAATGTGCGCCTCCTGGATCGTGAGCCGGCCGGGCGCCGGCTGTGGGGGGACGTTGTGGAAATTGATTGAACCCCGTGATCCAGCTCTCATCCGTCTCAGTGTGAGACGCAGGTCACTTCCGGATGGGTGGTGGCTGCCTACACTTGCCCCGCGCCGCGGCAGACCCACGCAGCCCTCGATCAGCCGAAGCAGGAGACCAGAGCGAGTGACCCCACAGCCCACCAGCACGTCACACCACCGCACGACGCCGAAGTCGAACTCGGACTCGGACTCCGAGGGGGCTCCGGCCTCGAGTTCGCCTGCAGGATCGGACTACCTACGTCTGAGCAATTGGCTCCAAGTATCCTGGTCGCGATCTCGGCAGGCGTTGGGAGACGACGACCGTCCCGCCGCCGCGTATGTCGAGCGCATGGCCACCGACACGGTGCTCGAGCGTGCCGCCCGATCCGTACTGTTCGAGTTGACCGTCGCCATCGAAAATGAGCCGGTATCACTGATTCTCACCGATGTGAACGGCATCGTGCTCTCCCGCACGGGCGGCGACAGCGCCTTGTTCACCGCACTCGACCGAGTCGACCTCGCCCCGGGCTTTCGCTACGCGGAGACCCAGGTCGGCACCAATGGAATCGGCACCGCGCTCGAGGTCGGCCGACCTCTCCTCGTGGATGGAGACCAGCACTTCAGTGGTCCGCTGCGGTCCTTCTCCTGCGCGGGAGCGCCGGTGACGCACCCCATCACCGGGGCGATTCTCGGTGTCGTGGACCTGACCACCGCCGCGCAGAATTCCAACACCCTGTTGCTGTCCTTCGCGACACTAGCCGCAACCCGCCTTCGTGAGCGCATGCTCGACGACGCAACCGAACTGGACCGGGCGATCTTCAGTGCGTACCGGTCCGCATGCCGGCGCTCCAGCCGACCCGTCGTCGCTGTCGGTGACGAGGTCGTGATGATGAACTCGCTGACCCGGCAACAATTCGACTCACCAGACCAGATGGCGATTCTCGAACGCACCCGAGACATCGGCGGTGAAACGACACCGGTCACGATCCTCACCGAGCTGCCCAGCGGAACGGTCGCACGCCTGAGTTACGAGCCGACATTCACCGGTAGCCGGCTGGCAGGAGGCGTCGTCCGGATCACGAAACAGGTTGCTTCGCTGCGCCTTTCCACTTCGAAGGCGAATGTACCCACCCCGCCCGCGATTGCCGGTGCCAGCCCGCTCTGGCGGCACACGGTCCAGGCGGTCGTCGACGCCTGCCGGCGACAGGACTGGCTGGTCCTCGACGGCGAACCCGGCGTCGGCAAGACCGCCCTGATCCGAGCGGCGCACCAACTCGTACCGGACCGCGGACTCGCCGTACTCGACGCCACCGCACTCGGCGACGACCTCCTCACCGAGGCCTCCGACGAACTCGACAGCGGATCCGACCTGGCAATACTGCACGCACACGTCCTGAACGACACTCATCTCGCCGCACTCGCGGACCTACTGCAGGGCCCCCAGGCGCAGGAGCCACCTCGCAGACCGTGGGTGGTGCTCACCCGGTATCCCCAGGACTCGACCGACACCACTCCACTGCTGCGCATGTTCCCCAAATCGATCACGGTGCCACCCCTGCGGCACCACCTGGACGATATTCCCGATCTTGTGCGCAGCCTGCTCGACACCCTGGGGGCCACCGGCCTCACCCTGTCTCCGGCCGCCTCGAATCAGCTCGCGCGTCTGGCGTGGCGCGGAAACGTCACCCAGCTGAAGAAGGCTCTCGAGGACACCTACCGGCGGCAACGGTCCGGTGTCGTCGAAATCGACACCCTGCCTCCCGCATGCCGTTCCACCACACGCCGAACGTTGACCAGGATGCAGGCGCTCGAGCGGGACGCGATCGTGGACGCGCTCGCGCTTCATGCCGGCGACAAGACTGCCGCCGCCGCCGCCATCGGCATGTCCCGAGCGACGATCTACCGCAAGATCCGCGAATTCGGCATCGTGCTCTGACCGACCGTACCCCTGGAATGTCAGATTGAGACATCGCTGCGCTCTCCCTCGAGGGATGCTCTCGCCGAACCACATTCACCCGCCCAGCCTCGGGTGTCAGACAGGAGAAATCGATGACCAACCCGAACGGACTCACCACAGTCGCCGGTGCGCCGGTACCCGACAACCAGAACAGCCTCACCGCCGGCGCACGCGGTCCGATGCTCCTGCAAGATGTCTGGCTTCTCGAGAAGCTCGCGCATTTCGACCGTGAAGTCGTCCCCGAACGCCGCATGCACGCCAAAGGTTCGGCCGCGTTCGGCACCTTCCGCGTCACCCACGACATCACCGCACACACCAACGCCGCCGTATTCTCGGAGATCGGCAAGCAGACCGAGGTCTTCCTGCGTTTCTCCACGGTCGCCGGCGAGCGCGGCGCCGCCGACGCCGAACGCGACATCCGCGGATTCGCCGTCCGCTTCTACACCGAGCAAGGCAACTGGGACGTCGTCGGCAACAACACCCCCGTCTTCTTCTTCCGCGACCCCCTCAAGTTCCCCGACCTCAACCACGCGGTCAAGCGCGATCCGAAGACCAACCTCCGGTCGGCGGAGAACAACTGGGACTTCTGGACCAATCTCCCGGAGGCGCTGCACCAGATCACCATCGTGATGTCCGACCGCGGCATCCCCGACGGCTACCGGCACATGCACGGATTCGGTTCACACACCTTCTCGTTCGTCAACGAGGCCGGGGAACGCTCCTGGGTGAAGTTCCACTTCCGCACTCGGCAAGGCATCAAGAACCTCACTGACGAAGAAGCCGCCGTCGTCGTCGCCGGCGATCGCGAGTCGGCGCAGCGCGACCTCTTCAATGCAATCGAGGAGGGCAATTACCCGAAGTGGACCCTTTTCGTGCAGATCATGCCGGAAGCCGACGCCCAGACCTACCGCTACCATCCGTTCGACCTCACCAAGGTGTGGTCCAAGAAGGACTATCCCCTCATCGAGGTCGGGGAACTCGAGCTCGACCGCAACCCGGAGAACTACCACGTCGACGTCGAGCAGGCCGCGTTCTCCCCGGCGAACATCGTTCCCGGCATCGGCTTCTCCCCGGACCGCATGCTGCAGGGCCGGCTGTTCTCCTACGGCGACGCCGCCCGCTACCGGCTCGGCGTCAACCACCACCAGATTCCGGTCAACAGTCCCAGAGGGGCAACCCACGTCAATTCCTTCCACCGTGACGGCGTCATGCGCGTCGACGGCAACCAGGGCAGCGTCCCGAGCATCGAACCCAACTCACACGGCCGATTCGCCGACCAGCGCGGCTACGCCGAACCGCCACTCGAAGTCGGCGTGGTCGCTGACCGGTTCGACTACCGAGCAGACGACGACAACTACTTCGAACAGCCCGGCAACCTCTTCCGCAGCATGACTGCCGACCAGCAGACAGTGCTGTTCGAGAACACCGCTCGGGCCATCACCGGAGCGTCGGCTGCCGTCATCGAGCGCCACATCGCCAACTGCACCCAGGCCGACCCCGCCTACGGCGAAGGCGTGCGAAAGGCCTGTGAAACCCTCGGCGCCTTGTAGTTCGCGACATCCCAGCCCGTGATCTGCGCATCACCGCCAGTTCACGGGTGGGGTCGCACCGGCCGACCAGTCGCTCCCGTCGTCGCGCCTATCGGACCGCGTTCGGCACCGCACCCTCACCGGAGATCGGGCCGCGGCCGTCAGCGGGGCCCCGCGGCACCGTGAAGGTGGCGGCGACGCACAGAATCGCAATCGCGAAGCAGGCGATGGTGTACCAGAGATTTCCGATGGGGTCGCCATTGCTCGTGATGCCGTCGACAGCGCCGAAGTAGCTGGGCAACGCGGTCACCCACAGAATGCCCATCACGGCGAGGTACACCACGCTGTAGACACGGACGAAATCGTTCGAGTAGGCGGGTACGTCCGACGTCCCCCGCCGCAGCCGCGACCACTGCCGGACCAGGATCGGGATCGCGACGAGCACGACGACCATCAGTTCGGTCGCGTAGAGAATTCCACGGACCGTGGTGCTCTCCATTCCGAGGACCGTCGCCGGGATCGGGAGGATGAACGTGCCCGCCGATGCCAGGAGACCGATCACGATCGTGCGCCACACCAGCTCGAGCCCGGTGAAGTCCCGTCCCTTGTCGGCGTAGCGCCCCACGAAGAACTGAACGCACAGGGCCAGCGACATCGGCCACAGGGCCGCGAACACCACCACGCTCGGTAGTGGGACCGAGTCGAACATGGGCTGGTTGACCGGGTTGGTGGTCGACCATTCCCACCACCTCAGCTGCGGTCCGAGCTGGTCGAAGATTTCGTAGAACGCGTGGTGCACGAAGCCCACGCAGACCGCGCCGACGAGTATCCCGCACTTCCGGAAGACGCCGAGCATCCGGACAAGCTCGAAGGCGAGCGTGGCCATCAGCGGATAGATCGCGATGATGTACAGCGGCAACCGGCCCCACAGGAAGTCCACGGTGAACACGTTGTGCGCGAACATCGTGTCCACGTGCTCCTCGATTCCGAACGCCGCCGGAAAGTACAGCGGTGGCTCGATGACGAACAGGTACGCGGTGGCCCCGAACCAGAGCACCAGATTGGTCGGATCGCCGTTGCGGCGCCAGCGCAGGATCGCGAATACGAGCGCGAGCACCGACCCGAGCACGATGGTGAGCTCGAGGACCGGCAGGGTCCAGTTCTCCAGCGCCAAGGGACTACGGACCTCGACGAGTCCGCCGGCCTCGGCGCACGAGAATCCGAGCGCAGTCGAGAGTTGGTCGAAGGTGGGCGAGCAGAGATCGGCCATCAGTCGACCACCGCCGCGACGGGATCGGTCCGGCGTGTGCGCGACTCTGCGGTGTACCAGCGGGTGCAGTCGTAGCCTGCGTCGTATCGGATGAACCACTCGTCGGCGAGCGCGGGCAGTTTTTCGTGCGTGGGGTCGTGCTTCGGCATCTGACTACGGACGATGCCGGCGAGGGCGGTCAGCTGTTCACCGCGCGGGAGGTCGTCGAACGCACGCGGCATGACGCCCTTGCTCAGGTAGGGCGCGAACACCGTGAGCAGTTTCTGCTTCGTCCGGTGCGTGGCGAACATCGACATCGAATCGACCTTCCGCTCCTTGATCGGCACGTGCTGATTGAAGCCGGCGCAGGCGATCCGCATCACCTTCATCACGTGTGCGAAGATCGACGGAGCCATCCGCATCCGGTACAGCTCTTCCCCGACAAGGGAATTGAAGATGATCATCGCCGAACTTCGGTGTTCGACCTCCTCGACGAAGTGCCAGATGAACAGGGAGGCGACCCGGTCGTCTCCCGGCCGGAAGAGGGTCGCGTCGTTGTCGAGCATCAGTTTGAATACCGGCGTGAAAGTCGCCTCCAGGTCCGCGGTGTAGGCGAGTCGGTAGTTCAGAGTGGTCGCCTCGGTGAGGAGGTCGTACTCGCCGATCACCGCGTCGAGGGTGTTCTGGAGCCCCGGGTATCGCTTGATCAGGGCTTTGACGTGCTGGCGATGCGCGGTCGAGTGGTGACCCTCCTGACGCATGAACGCCATGGCCTCTTCTGCGACCTCGGGATCGGTCATCCGCGGTTTGGCCTGCATGATCGCCTTGACGATCATCTTCTCGAAGCCGACGGCCAGGAACGAGATCGCATTCGACATGCTCGACCAGGCCGGGTTGTCGGGGTTCCAGAGGAACGGGACGTCCTGTTCGTCGAACGCGAAATCCATCTTTCTGGGGTGCAGGTCGGTCATGGGGATACCTCGTCTCGTGCGGCATGAGTGGGCTGCAGCCTCTGGGTGGGTAGAGACCCAAGTGATTAATAACATACATACATCGAACTGATTGTATGATTACGTTTCGATGGTTCCCTGGAGACTGTCTGCGAAGCAGGCCTTCGAGTCGGAGGCTTATGCGTTCGCGGTAACCTCTGAGTCCAGGTCGGGAGGTGCGCCGACAGCCCTTGCGCGACGTTCGGGCCCCGCGTTGTGAGAGGTAGGGAAAAGACAGTGGCTGGCAGGCGTGGGTGGGGTGGCAGTCCGCCTGAAAGTGACGAAGAAGCGTCCCGGCGAATCGTCACCGCCGCAGTCGAGCTCATCAGCCGGAAAGATACGGCGATCAGCATCGCCGACGTTGCGGAATCCCTCGGCGTCATCCGTCAGACGGTGTACCGGTACTTTCCCAGCACCGACGCCCTCTTACGGGCCGCCGCCATCGCCGCCGTCGACGGATTCCTCGACCGCCTCGCAGCACACCTCGTGGGTATCGAGGATCCCGCAGAAGCTGTGGTCGAGGCCGTGATCTACACGCTCAACGAAGCGCCCCGCATACCGCAGCTCGGCATCATGCTGTCCGGCTCTCACTCCCACACCGCGGGAATCACGTCCGATGAAGCCCTTTTGTTCGGAATGACGATGATCAGGCGCTTCGACGTCGACTGGGAGCGGCACGGCTACGATGAGCCGGCCCTGCGTGAGCTCGTCGAATATCAGCTGCGGACGATGCAGTCGTTCTTCATCTCGCCCGGAAACCCGCCGCGTAGCCAGGACGAACTGCGTGCGTATCTGCGACGGTGGGTGGGATCGACGGTCGCCGTCCCGCGCAGTCCGGCGTAGCGACCAACGGGGATCTGCCGAAGGCTGGTCACGGTCGTATCTGGGTTGCGAGGTGGGGATGGTGTCGCCCGTGCAGGCTGGCTATTCGCCGCGAAGGACGGTGGTGCCCCGCCGGCTGTCCGCGGAGTCCTTCCCATTCGGGGAACGAGCCCGGACGGCGACTGGTGAGGTGCCGGGTGTTGCTGGTGAGGTCGATCAGGCACCGGGCGGCGCCCTGCACGGAGAGGTGGTGCCGTCGTGCCACGTCGAGCAGTTCGTCGAAGGCCTGGGCATCGCTGTAGCCGCGGCTGGTGATCAGAACTGCTTTCGCGGTGGTCAGGAGTTCACGGTCGGACGGCCCGCGGCGCCGGTCGAGGAAGCTTCGGGTGGGTCGCGGGGGGTTCGGGGTATCGGATTTCAACATGTGGCATCGTCCTTTTGTCTACGAGATTCCCCCGGGTCGCGGTCTCGTAAACGTGCGTACCCGAGTGTTGCTTCGTGTGGGCTCGTCTAGGCCACGGTGATGACGACGTTGCCCCTCTTGTGTCCGGTGTCGACGTACCGATGCGCCTCGACGATGCGTTCCAGGGGATAGCTGCGGTCGATGACGACCCGCAATGTGTCCGCTTCGAGGAGCTGCTTGATGTACGCCAATGCGTCGTTCTTGCGGACGGACATACCGGTGACGACTTTCCTACCGCCTCGGAGCGACGTCCAGAGTGACAGCACGTAGTTGTTCAGCCCGGATGTGGGAACGTAGCATCCGTTCTCGGTGAGCGAGCCCTTGCACCGAGCGAACGAGTTCCTGCCCACCGTGTCGAAGACGACGTCATATGCTTCGGTGTTTTCGGTGAAGTCCTCTTTGGTGTAGTCGATGACCTTGTCGGCGCCCAGGGACTTCACCATCTCCATGTTGTGCGGACCGCACACGCCGGTGACCTCCGCGCCGAAGGACTTGGCGAGTTGCACCGCGTAGGTGCCGATGCTGCCGGAGGCGCCGTTGACCAGGACCTTCTGTCCGGTTCGCACCTTCGCCTTGTCCCGGAGGAAGAACAGTGCGGTGGTGGCGCCGTCGACGGCGGCGACGGCCTCTTCGTAGGTCTTGTCGACTGGCTTCAGTGCGAGCGAGGCGGATTCCGGCAGGCACTTGTATTCGGCGTAGGCGCCGATCTCGAAACTGGTGAACCCGAATACTTGATCGCCCGGCTGGAACCGGTGTACGTCCTTGCCGACGGCCTCGATCTCTCCGGCGAGCTCGAGGCCCAGGGTCCGCAGTCTCCTTCGTGGCCGTCGCAGCCCGAGGATGAACCGGCCCCAGAGCGGTTCGCCCCGCCGCATCTTGCATTCGGCTGTTGTCACCGTTGTCGCGTGGACTTTCACCAGGACTTCGCCGTCCTTGGGCGTTGGTTTCGGGACCTGCGCGAGTTCGAGTACGTCGGGTCCGCCGAACCGGGTGTGGATGATCGCCTTCATCGCGGACCTCCTCGGCGGCGTTCCAGGTCGTCGCGCCTCGAACAAGCTCACGGCCAAGCATAGTTCTCCGGCATCCTCGTCGTGGGGTTGTGCGGGCGGTCAGGGTGTCGACACCGCACACCTAGGGTGTGTTTTCGCGCACGGCGATCCGCGGGACTGTAGTGGCGTCGGTATGTCCGGCTCCCCCTGTCCAGAAGGACCGAGCGTCCCGCCGTCAACCCAGCGGCGCAAGCACACTGGTTGGTGATTTGATGGAACACGCTGCGCGAGTGAACTACCGAGAGCATCGATCCGATCCGTTCCCGCTGTCCGCGGCGCAGCACGGGCTGTGGTTTGCGCAGCAGCTCGCCCCGGAGGTGCCGATCTGCATTGCGCAGTACGTCGACATCCGCGGGCCGCTGGACGTCGATCTGTTCCGCGAGGTAGCACTCGTCGCCGGCCACGAATACGAGTCCGTGTTCCTGCGTCTGGTCGACGTCGACGGTGAGCCGCACCAGGTGGTCGACCCACCGGCCGACGCGGCCATGGGAATCGTCGACTTCCGCGGTGCATCCGACCCGATGGCCGCCGCCGAGGCGTGGATGCAGGAGAACTACACGGCACGAGTCGATTTCGAGCACGACTATCTGTGCGAATCGTCGCTGCTGCGGGTGGGTGACGAGCGGCACCTGTGGTACAGCAGGATCCACCACGTCGCCCTCGACGGATACGCGGCGATGACGATGGTCAATCGTGTCGCCGCCCTGTATACCGCGGCAGTCCAGGGCCTCGAGCTTCAACCGAACCGTGCAGCGGACCTGCACACCCTCCACCGCCTCGAAGAGGAGTACCGGGCATCCCACCGGTTCTCGTCCGACGGCGACTACTGGGCCGAACGTCTCCACACACGCACGAACGGCGCCTCCCTGACCGACGTCGAGGCTCCGCCTGCAGCCCACAGTCTCACCGTGCGCACGGCGTTGTCCGCCGATACCGTCACACGGCTCGAGGACACCGACGGCCGGCCGGGCGCGACGGCAGCGGCCGCGTTGATCGCCGCCTTCGCCTGCTATCTCTCGCGGCGGACGGGAAGGCAGGACGTGCTCGTGGACATTCCGCTGTCCGCACGCACCACCGCTGTACTGCGCCGATCCGGCGGAATGCTCGCCAACGTCGCCCCCCTGCGGGTGCAGGTCCGACCCGACGACACCGTCGGCGACCTCGTGACCCGGGTCCAGCACGAACTGATGGGAGCAATGCGGCACCAGCGCGGCAACGTCGAGGACATTCTGCGCGAGCTGGGCGTGTCCGCCGAGGCCCGCAGGATCTCGGGACCGATGATCAACGTGATGCTCTTCGATCAGGATCTCACCTTCGGGTCGCTGACCGGAGACTTCCGGATCCTCACCACCGGTCCCGTCCCGGACCTGTCCGTCAACGTGTACCGGAGCGGCACCCCGGCGTCGACGATTGTCGAGTTCGAGGCCAACCCGTACCGCTACCGCGACGACGACCTGCAGTCGCATCACGCCGGCGTCGTCGAATTGATCGACGAACTGCTCGCCGCCGACCCCGGCACTCCGCTTGCGGTGATCGGTGTGGCGGAGTTGGAGTGTTTGACGCCGGTGGTGGGTGAGGTGTCGGTGTCGGAGGTGACGTTGCCGGAGTTGTTGGCGGCGTCGGTGGTTGCGGATCCGGGTGCGGTTGCGGTGGTGTGTGAGGGTCGGAGTGTGACGTATCGGGAGTTGGATGAGGCGTCGAATCGGTTGGCGCGGGTGTTGCTCGAGGCGGGGGTGGGTGCGGAGTCGGTGGTGGCTGTGGCGGTGGCGCGGTCGGTCGAGTCGGTGTTGTCGGTGTGGGCGGTGGCGAAGACGGGGGCGGCGTTTTTGCCGGTGGATCCGCAGTATCCGGCGGGTCGTGTGGAGCACATGGTGGTGGATTCGGGTGTGGTTGTGGGGGTGACGCTTTCGCAGTTTCGGGATCGGTTGCCGGGTTCGGTGCGGTGGGTGGTGCTCGACGATGCGGTGACGGTGTCGCGGTTGTTGTCGGTGTCGGCGGGGGTGGTGACCGATGTGGATCGGGGTGCGTCGGTGCGGGTGGGTCAGGCTGCGTATGTGATTTATACGTCGGGGTCGACGGGTGTGCCGAAGGGTGTGGTGGTGACGCATCGGGGGTTGGCGAATGTGGTGGCTGCGCAGCGTTCGGGTTTCGGGGTGTGTGCGGGTGCTCGGGTGTTGCATTGTGCGTCACCGAGTTTCGATGCGTCGGTGTTCGAGTTGGTGTGGGCGTTGGGGTTGGGTGCGCGGTTGGTGGTGGTTCCTCCGACGGTTTACGGTGGGGAGGAGTTGGCGCGGATTTTGGTGGGGGAGTCGGTGACGCATGCGGTGTTGACGCCGACGGCGTTGTCGTCGGTTGATCCGGCTGCGGTGGGGGCGTTGGGTGCTTTGGTGGTGGCGGGTGAGGCGTGCCCGCCGGAGTTGGTTGCGCGGTGGGCTCCGGGTCGGCGGATGTTCAATGCGTATGGGCCGACGGAGGCGACGATCATGTCGAATGCGAGCGGTGGTTTGGTGGTGGGGGAGTCGGTCACGGTGGGTGGTCCGGTTCGTGGGTTCGGTGAATTGGTTCTGGATGGGCGGTTGCGGCCGGTGCCGTTCGGGGCGGCGGGGGAGTTGTATTTGTCGGGTCCGGCGCTGGCGCGGGGGTATCGGAATCGGTCGGGGTTGACGGCGGGGCGGTTTGTTGCGGATCCGTTCGGTGGGCCGGGGCAGCGGATGTATCGGACGGGGGATGTGGTGCGGTGGCGGCGGTCGGTGGGTGGGCCGGTGCTCGAGTATGTGGGTCGCTCGGATTTTCAGGTGAAGATTCGTGGTTTCCGGATCGAACTCGGCGAAATCGACGCAGCGCTGACCCGGCATCCCCGCGTCGCGTTCGCGGTGACCCTCGGCCGCACCGCCCCGTCCGGCGACACCGTCCTGGTGTCCTACGTCCTGCCGTCCGGTGACGGCGAACCCGACGTCGCCGAACTGACCGACCATGTGCGCGGCTTCGTGCCCGCCCACATGGTTCCCGCGACGATCGTGATCCTCGACGAGCTGCCCCTCACCCCGGTGGGCAAGCTGGACCGGCAGGGTCTGCCGACCCCGGATTTCGCGATCGTACGCACCGTGTTCCGTGCGTCGACCAATTCGGCCGAACACACCGTGGCAGACGTCTTTGCCGAGGTGCTGGGACTCGGCCGGGCGGGGCTGGACGACAACTTCTTCGACCTGGGCGGTAATTCGCTGAGCGCGACCCGCGCCGTCGCCCGCATCAACTCCGCCCTGGGTGTCGGCTTGGGGGTCCGGGAGCTGTTCGAGTCGCCCACGGTGGCGGGGCTCGCCGCCCGCGCCGCTGCCGCGGATCGCCGCACCGCGGCGCGTCCCGCCCTCACGGCGGGCCCGCGCCCCGACCGGGTGCCCCTCTCCCTCGCACAGCAGCGGATGTGGATCGTCAACCAGGTCGACACGACCTCGCCCGCCTACAACGTTCCGATCGCGCTGCGCCTGACCGGGGAACTCGACATTGACGCTCTGCGCGCCGCGTTCGGCGACGTCGTCGAACGGCACGAGCCGCTCCGCACCGTCTATCCGGGGTCCGCTGACGGCCCGCATCAGGTGGTGCTGCCCGCGGATCGGGTGACCGTCGACCTCACCCCGGTCACCGTGTCCGACGAGGCTGCGATGCGCACCGAGCTGGTGACTCTGGCGTCGGCAGAATTCAACGTGAGTCGCGACGTCCCGATGCGCATCGCGGTACTGCGGACCGGTCCGGATCAGCACGTGGTGGTCCTGGTGCTTCACCATATCGCGGCGGACGGCTCGTCGATGGCGCCGCTCGCCCGCGACGTGATGGTCGCGTACACCGCGCGTACGCACGGACGCCCGCCCGGATGGGCGCCGATGCCGGTGCAGTACGCGGACTTCGCGCTGTGGCAACGCCGCACCCTGGGCAGCGACACCGACCCGGACTCGCCGATCTCGGCGCAGCTGGACTATTGGCGCCGGACCCTCGACGGGATGCCCGAGCTGCTCGAGCTGCCGACCGACCGCCGGCGTCCGCTGCAGCGGTCCTCACACGGCGCCACCGTGGCGTTCGCGATCGGCGCGGACCTTCACAAGAAGCTGTCCGACCTCGCCCGGGGTCACGATTCGACGCTGTTCATGGTCGCGCACGCCGCACTCGCCGTCCTGCTCGGCCGGCTGAGCGGCGAGACGGACCTCGCGGTGGGCACGCCCGTCGCCGGTCGCGGCGACGCGGCACTGGACGAGATGGTCGGCATGTTCGTCAACACCGTGGTGCTGCGGACCCGCGTCGCACCCGAGCGCTCCTTCACCGATCTGATGGCGCACGTCCGCGAGACCGATCTCGGGGCGTTCGGGCACGCGGAGGTGCCGTTCGACCGGGTGGTGCAGGCGGTCGACCCGGTGCGGTCGACCGCGCACACCCCGCTGTTCCAGGTGCTGCTCGAGTTCCAGAATACCGAGGAGGGCCGCCTCGAACTGCCCGAACTGACCGTCGAGGTCGTCGACGCCGGTGTCGAGGTCGCCAAATGCGACCTCTACCTGACCCTGAGCGAGAACGTCGACGCAGCCGGCGAACCTGCCGGAATGTCTGCGGCATTCGGTTTCGCCACCGACATCCTGGACGCGAGCACCGTGCGCGGTTTCGCAGACCAGTTCGTCCGCATCCTCGACGCGGTCACGGCGTCGCCGGACCGCCCGATCGGTGACATCGCCGTGATCGGTGTGGCGGAGTTGGAGTGCTTGACGCCGGTGGTGGGTGAGGTGTCGGTGTCGGAGGTGACGTTGCCGGAGTTGTTGGCGGCGTCGGTGGTTGCGGATCCGGGTGCGGTTGCGGTGGTGTGTGAGGGTCGGAGTGTGACGTATCGGGAGTTGGATGAGGCGTCGAATCGGTTGGCGCGGGTGTTGCTCGAGGCGGGGGTGGGTGCGGAGTCGGTGGTGGCTGTGGCGGTGGCGCGGTCGGTCGAGTCGGTGTTGTCGGTGTGGGCGGTGGCGAAGACGGGGGCGGCGTTTTTGCCGGTGGATCCGCAGTATCCGGCGGGTCGTGTGGAGCACATGGTGGTGGATTCGGGTGTGGTTGTGGGGGTGACGCTTTCGCAGTTTCGGGATCGGTTGCCGGGTTCGGTGCGGTGGGTGGTGCTCGACGATGCGGTGACGGAGTCGCGGTTGTTGTCGGTGTCGGCGGGGGTGGTGACCGATGTGGATCGGGGTGCGTCGGTGCGGGTGGGTCAGGCTGCGTATGTGATTTATACGTCGGGGTCGACGGGTGTGCCGAAGGGTGTGGTGGTGACGCATCGGGGGTTGGCGAATGTGGTGGCTGCGCAGCGTTCGGGTTTCGGGGTGTGTGCGGGTGCTCGGGTGTTGCATTGTGCGTCACCGAGTTTCGATGCGTCGGTGTTCGAGTTGGTGTGGGCGTTGGGGTTGGGTGCGCGGTTGGTGGTGGTTCCTCCGACGGTTTACGGTGGGGAGGAGTTGGCGCGGATTTTGGTGGGGGAGTCGGTGACGCATGCGGTGTTGACGCCGACGGCGTTGTCGTCGGTTGATCCGGCTGCGGTGGGGGCGTTGGGTGCTTTGGTGGTGGCGGGTGAGGCGTGCCCGCCGGAGTTGGTCGCGCGGTGGGCTCCGGGTCGGCGGATGTTCAATGCGTATGGGCCGACGGAGGCGACGATCATGTCGAATGCGAGCGGTGGTTTGGTGGTGGGGGAGTCGGTCACGGTGGGTGGTCCGGTTCGTGGGTTCGGTGAATTGGTTCTGGATGGGCGGTTGCGGCCGGTGCCGTTCGGGGCGGCGGGGGAGTTGTATTTGTCGGGTCCGGCGCTGGCGCGGGGGTATCGGAATCGGTCGGGGTTGACGGCGGGGCGGTTTGTTGCGGATCCGTTCGGTGGGCCGGGGCAGCGGATGTATCGGACGGGGGATGTGGTGCGGTGGCGGCGTTCGGAGGGTGGGCCGGTGCTCGAGTATGTGGGTCGCTCGGATTTTCAGGTGAAGATTCGTGGTTTCCGGATCGAACTCGGCGAAATCGAATCGGCTCTCCTCGGATACCCCGGTATCGATCGTGCCGTCGTGAACACCAGCGGCGACCGGCTGGCCGGCTACGTCGTCCCCGCTGCGGGTTCGCTACTCGACACCTCCGCGGTCCTGGCGCACGCCCGCGCGCGGTTGGCCCCGCACATGGTCCCCGCGACCGTGACCGTGCTCGACGCCGTGCCGGTCACCGCGAACGGGAAACTCGACCGCGCCGCCCTGCCGGAGCCCGACTTCGCCGCGGTGCGCGCCGCGTACCGGGCGCCGCGCAACGCGACCGAGGAAGTAGTGGCCGCCGCGTTCGCCGAGGGGCTCGGCCTGGACCGGGTCGGCCTCGACGACAACTACTTCACGCTCGGCGGCACGTCGCTCACCGCGACGAGCGTGATCGCGCGGATTGCCGAATCGTCCGCGCGCGCCGTGCCGGTGCAGTGGATCTTCACCCATCCGACACCGGAAGCCCTGGCGCACATGATCGCCACGGCGCCAGAGGACTCCCGGGCGGAGGATGCCGCCGACCGGTCGCTCGACGTCCTGCTGCCGCTGCGTACCACCGGAACCGGCAACCCGGTGTTCTGCATCCACCCCGCGATCGGGTTGGCCTGGTGCTTCACCGGACTGGTGCAGTATCTCGGCGACCGTCCGGTGTACGGGCTGCAATCCCCGGCGCTGACCGACCCGGACCTGCGTGTCGACTCCTTGCAGGATCTCGCCGCCCGGTATGTCCAACGGATCCGCTCGGTGCAACCGGACGGTCCGTATCACCTGGTCGGCTACTCGGTCGGCGGTCAGATCGCCCATGAGATGGCGGTGCAGCTCACGGGTGTCGGCGAGGAGGTGGCCACCCTCGCGATGCTCGACACACACCTGGCCGAAGGATTCGGTCACACGACGGAGAAGCCCACCGTGGCAGCACTTCTGGCGGAGCTCGGCGCGGTGGTCCCGGGCGACGAGAATGCGGCGGCGACCACGGATCGTGCCGTGGAAGTATTGCGTCGCACCGGCGGACTGTTCGCTGGTGTGACCGTGGACGACCTCGACTCCGTCCACCGGGTGTTCACCCAGACGGTCGACCTCGCCCTCGCGCACCGCCCGTCCACACCGAGCGGTCTCGATCTGTTGTACTTCGGTGCGGCAGATTCCGTGGATGCATCCACCGGCGTCTCCGCGTGGAGGCCGCACATCAGCGGCGAGATCCTCGAACACGCCGTTCCCGTAACGCACCAGCAGATGACGAGTCCGGAAGCGCTCGCCGGCATCGGCCCCGTCCTCGCACAGCACGTTGCGCTCGCGGACCGCCGGCTCGCCCGGTCCTAGGCGCGCACGCCCGGCCGGCGCGCCGGGTGACGAATTCCGTGAGTTACGCGCTCGATTCGCTTGTTGCCGGCGGATTCCCCTACTCGTCGGTTGGGAGCATCGACCACGGCTGTCGGCGCACCTGCCGACCATCGGGGTGGTGTGTTCTCATGCTCTCCACGACACTCGCCCTCCTGACAGTTCCTCGTCGACACGCGCACCGACGTGAGCGCCGAGGACCTGCGGTGTGCGGACGCGAACTCGCACCGGCACCTGTCACCGGGCACCGTCGCTTCGGTCACGGTGGGGCTCGTCATCTTCGTCGACGGGAAGCGCTTCGTCTGCCACCTCGATGGCGGAGCCGCGCCGGTACCGGCGAGTCCTCCGGTACGACAGCAATTCTCCATCGAGGTCCAGCACCACCTCGTAGAGTGCGAGCATGTCCGCTGACGGGGGTATGTGCCGGTCGTCGACCACCTCCACTTCCACCGACCAGCCCTCCTCGGTCGGCACTACCGCCGTCGCGTTCTCGGATTCCTTTCCGATCACATCTGCGATGTCACGCAACGCGGCCGCAGCGGCCGCCGCTGCCGACACGGGCGGGGGATGTTCGTCAGCCATCCCAACCATCTCCTTCTCCTCCGGAGCGTCCGGTGTGAGCTGGGCATATACAAATTCTTCTCTGCTTGGTGGCCGGACACCAGGGGCGTGGGCGCCGACTTCGGCAGCGAACCGACTGTTGGTGCAAGTGCCGGAGCGTGCAGATGCCCGGCACTGCTCAATGTTCGTCGTCGAAGGACGACCCGCGCTTGCGTGCCGAGGCGATTGCAGCACCATTGCCCCTACA
This sequence comes from Rhodococcus sp. IEGM 1351, assembly GCF_030056875.1. Lineage (NCBI taxonomy): Bacteria > Bacillati > Actinomycetota > Actinomycetes > Mycobacteriales > Nocardiaceae > Rhodococcus > Rhodococcus sp. IEGM 1351. The sequence goes on from NZ_JASHKU010000015.1 coordinate 193,949, forward strand.
CACAGGGTGCTCTCTTCTGACATCCTCCGGATCGAGGACACCGCGACCAATTGAGTTCCGGCCTCCGGCCATCCGGAGTAACAAGACGGTCAGGTGTTCGCGATCGGCCCTCGGTGGGAGGCGCCGGTTCGCCGGCTGCAGGGAGTGAACGACCATGGCTCAGGGCAGCGGGTACAAGTCGCTCGACGGGAATCAGCGGATGGAGTTCGAGGTGGGCCGGGGAGTCGATTTGCCCGCGAAATGGGCCGGCTTCATCGAACAAGGTTGCACCGTCGGGGCCCTGGCGATGCCTGAGGTAGGAGGCCCGAGCGACACACCGTCCCCGGCGCATGCAACGGAGCCTCCGACGTGATGAGCCCGATGTCGGAAGACAATGACGGACCGATTCATCGCTGGACGCCCCTCGACGTCTCGGATCGGGGCGGTGGAACGTTTCGCGGACTGTACCGAACATGTGCTCACTGTCGGCGACCTGCAGTGGGCTGACGTGGCGAAAGATTCCGGCTGTTGGCCGTCAACAGTTCCCTTCGTCGCCAGCAGGAAAGCATTCGAGCCGCCATTTTGCTCAGTCGACACGACGTGGGTCATCTGGGCGTGGCATTTGTGCGCGCGGCTCTCCAGGACGAGACGTATCTCGGTTTCTTCGCGTCGCTCGACCTGGAGGAGTCCCAGGAGTTGTTCGTGTCGGTGGGCAACTTCGGCTCCCTGCGAGCACTGCTTGCGAATCGAACTATATCGGGGACAAGGAGATGGCACGGCTCTGGTATCCAAGTACTTCCTCGAGTGGGCAGTTGCCAAGAGCGAGGAGACCAGAGCTGTGCTGACGGTGCTGAAGGAAGCAGTACGGGTGGTCGGGTGGCATCGTACCGACGGGGGTGTGTGTCGCAGACCGTGTCGGCCAACGCGAGCCGTATGACTATCTGTACGCAGCGTCGAGCCGGGCAGTGCACTTTTCAGTCAGTGAGATCATGCGTCGTGGCTGGGTAGAACCGACCGGAATGCTGGTCACGGACAAGCGTGCGTTTCGAGAGCACCTCGCCTCCTTCGCTCTCGACTGGTTGTGGCGGCTGTACGTCGAAACCCGGCGGATCGCTGTGCCGATGCTGGACAGGCCGGAATCAGCAGCGACGAATCCCTCGGGTTCCCGCAGGCGGATCCGCCATCGGATCGGTGCGCCGAGATGTCCGTGTAGCCGTCGTAGCGTGCCCAGGTCACGGCGAAGGTGAGGATCTCTGTTTGATATCCGGTCATGTCGATGCCCGTTCTCAGAGGTGTCCTTCCACGAATTGGGCAACACCGTTGCCGAAGGACCAGTCGTCGCGTGTGTTTTCGAGCACCGATACGATGACATCGGTTGGCGCCAACCCGGTCTCGTCGTGCAGGCGATCAGCCAGTGCCCGATACATGGCCTTCTTCTGCTCCTGGCTGCGGCCCTGTTGGGCCACCTGCACGACCACGATGTCGTCGGTTCGCTCGAACCCCAGCCCGGTGTCCTCGGCAATGATCTGACCCGGCTTGTGCTCGGAGATGATCTGGTAGCGGTCTCGGTCCGGTGCTGCGAAGTGCTCGAGCATCACGCCCTGCACCACATCCGCGAGGTGACGAAGCTGTTCAGGAGTACGCCTGTTCTCGATGACGTGGATGTGAACGAGAGGCATGACGTGCTCCTTGATGGTGTGATGGGTGATCGTGCGGTTGGGGCCTGTGCGGGGTGCGGTCCGAGATCCGCACCCCGCACAGGTGATTGGTGGGTTTTCCGTCTACGAAAGCCTCATGGAGGGCTAGTTGTTCTGGGGGAAGCCGAGGTTGAGGCCGCCGTGGCTGGGGTCGAGCCAGCGGGTGGTGACGACCTTGCCGCGGGTGAAGA